>NZ_JBHMAA010000050.1:0-88623 GCF_042429745.1 Neorhizobium puerariae
TGCGCAGCCCCTGACGGCCCGCCTGCATCGACGGCGGTTCACCAGGGCACCGGTCCCGTCTCGCCGGCGATGCTTGACCGGGGCAGCCGAAACGGAACGCAGGGATTGTAGACACCGACGGAAAGGCCGGGGAAAAATACGGGTGATTTTTCCCATCGTTTTTCGCCAAGGCATTGATCTGCCTCGCCGCACCCCCTTCTGCCCTGCCGGGCATATTCCCCACCAGGCAGGGCTATCGCATATGAGCGAGATATTCCGAGGCTTCGGTGGAATGGTAAGGGAGGAGCTTGCTCCCTTTCTCCCCTGTGGGGGTCCGAGAACGGGCGAGACCCGTGGCCCGCCCCGGCAAAGGCGGTCCGAAGGGCAAGGGAGGCGAAGCCAAACGGGCTGGCGATGCGTTTGCCGCGTGTGCACCCCCTCATCGCCTCGCTTTGCTCGGCACTTCTTGGATGAGAAGAGGGAGCAAACCGCACCTGCTCCGTTCCTCATATGCGATCTCCCCCCCATGGGGGAGATGCCCAACAGAGCAGAGGGGCGGCTCCTGCTCCCTTCTTTCACGGCCTCACTCGCTCATCGAATAGACCCGCAGGCGATGGCCGTCCAGGTCGGTCACGACGAATGTATAGCCGAAATCCATGTGGACGGGCGTCTGCAGGACCCGGAGCCCGCGCTTCGTCCAGTCCGCGTAGATCCGGTCCACATCGGCGGCATCGTCCCGCCTGAAGCAGACTTCCGCTCCGCCGCCGGCGGCCGTCACCGGCGGCTCGGCCGTATGGCTGGACCAGAGGCCGACCCGCATGCCCGTCGGCAGGGCGAACAGGGCGAAGGTCGCCGAGCGCTCGACGGGCTCGGCATCGAACAGCGACCGGTAGAAATCGGCGCTTTTCAACGGATTGTCGACGAAGAGGATGATGAAATCGGGGTGAACCATGTCAGTGCTCCTTTGTTTGGGACCGACCTCACCCTAGCGTGCCCTGCTGTCAGATAATGGCAGCAGCAATCATGGCTCGGCAGGGATTCCCTGCATCTTCCGCCACTCCTTCAAAAGAACCTGCCGGCGGCGCGGATAGCGCTCGCCCGTCGAAACGACCGAGACCATGCGATCGGTGCGGAAATGCCGGAAATCCCGGCGCAGCTCGCACCACGCGACCGTGACCCGGACATTGTCGAAGAAACCGAGCGCGAAGGGCCAGACCCTGCGCTGCGTCGGCACGCCCCTGTCGTCCTCATAGGCGAGTTCGAGAACATGTTCCGCCCGGATCGCCTTGCGGATCAGGCCGAGATCGGCCCTGTCCTCCTGCCGGCGCCGCTGGCCGACGAGCAGGGTCGACGCATCGAGCTCCGCCTTCAGGTCCGGCGGCAGCACGGCGGCGATCTTCGCCAGGGCATCGACGGCGCCGGCGGCGAGCCGCGGATCAGCCGTCTTCGCCACCCAGCGGGAGCCGAGCACCAGCGCCTCGATCTCCTCCTCGGTGAACATCATCGGCGGCAGCATGAACCCGGGCTTCAAGACGTAGCCCAGGCCGGCCTCGCCCTCGATGAAGGCGCCCTGGGCCTGGAGGCTGGCGATATCCCGGTAGAGGGTGCGAAGGCTGACGCCCGTTTCCGCCGCCAGCCTTGCGCCGCTGACGGGCTGTCGATAGCGACGGAGCACCTGGAGAAGGACCAGAAGGCGCTCCGAACGGGCAACGGTCATGAGATTGCGCCCCCTTGTTTTTCCCGGCGGTGAGCCGTTCGCTCCGTCCTTCGGAACGGTTCGGCGGGTCGTTGCGTCGAGTTTGCCCGACCGCCCGGCCCTTCGCTTGCGCTCCCGGGCGTTCGTCCTTCGGAATGGTTCACTGGATCATTCCGTCGGCTTCGCCGACCAGTCCTCACCCCATTCGATCCAGTCGCGCAGCAGGCGGTGGGCGATCGCTCCCCGGACCGGCGCGAAATAGGGGCTGTCCGGCCCGGCATCCAGCATGGCGGCGGCCTCGGCGCGCTCGAACCAGCGGACATCCGCCATTTCCTGCGGATCGATCCTGATCTCGATGGAGGTCGCCTCGGCATAACAGCCGATCATCAGCGAATGCGGCATGGGCCAGGGCTGGGAGGCGTGGTAGCGCACCCGGCCGATCTCGATGCCGGATTCCTCGAAGGTCTCGCGGCGCACGGCATTCTCGATCGTCTCGCCCGGCTCGACGAAACCCGCAAGGCAGGAATACATGCCTTCCTGGAAATGGTGGCTGCGGCCGAGCAGGCACCGGTCGCGCTCCGCATCGATGGCCAGCATGATCACCACCGGATCGGTGCGCGGGAACATCATGTGCTGGCACTGGGTGCAGACGCGCTTGTAGCCGCCGATCTTCGGCTCGGTGGGAGAACCGCACCGGCCGCAGAACCGGTTGGCGGCGTTCCAGTTGAGAAGCGAGACCGCCTGCGCGACCTCCCCCTGCAGCTCGCCTTCGACCAGCGAATCGCGGAAGAGCGCCCGCGCCTCGGTGGGCTTGTAGTGGCTGGCCAGTTCCTCGGCGGGGATCAGGACCGGCACGGCGATGCGCGGCTCGCCGTTCTCCTTGTAGCCGAGCAGGACGGCATTGTCGAAATCGGGCCGCAGCTCGGCAAGCTCGTAGGGCGCGAAGAGCGGATCGAGGACCTGGCCGTCGTGCTTGAGGATCAGGCGGCTGCCCGTGAAGGCGAAAAGATGCGCGCCCTCGATCGCGAGCGCCTTTTCAAGGCAATCGTCGTCGCGGTACTCGGCCTGGCGATCCAGCCTGTTGCCGGAAAAAGCCGTGAGCTCGCTGGGTTCGGGATGGGGAGAATCGGTTTTAAAAAGGGTCGCGGCCATGATCACAGAGCTTCAATGAGTTTCTTGAGGAAATCCTGTTTCCGCGATTCGTCATAGGGCGCCGCCTGGCCGAAACCCCAGATCGGGCCGGGCCAGTTCGGATCGCCCTCGAACCGGGCAATGACATGCACATGCAGCTGGCGAACGATGTTGCCGAGGGCGCCCACATTGATCTTGGTCGCGCCGGTCACCTTCTTCAGCGCCGCCCCGACCATGTTCGTCTCGAAGGTCAAAAGCGCCTGGTCGAGGGGGGTGAGATCGAAGATCTCGGTCATGCCGCCTCGCTGCGGCACCAGCATCAGCCAGGGCCAGCGGCTGTCCTTCAGCAGCCGGAGCTGGCACAGGCCGAGTACCGTCACCGGTTCGGAATCCCGGGCGAGTATCCCGTCCAGTTCGAAATCGCCCAAGGCATTCCTCCGTCGTTTTTTTATTCGATAGCAGTTTTTTACAGGGTTGGCTTGCATTTGGAAGCGTTATTGCCGATATGTGCGGCGGGAGGTTGGTGGTGGACGAGCCACTCGCCAACCGGGTCAGGTCCGGAAGGAAGCAGCCCTAACGAGCCCGGCACGGGTCGCCGTGCCAGCCTCCCACCTTTTTCTACCATCTTGGTCAGCTTCCGGTCCGGTCAAGTGGCTGGAACGGCCCGCGCAGGCTGGACTGAATGAGCGATATCGGGCCCACACAGACGAGCACCCCCGCCGGAAACGGATACCGGGTGCTTGCCCGCAAATACCGTCCCAAGGATTTCTCGGACCTCATGGTCGGCCAGGAGCCGATGGTCCGCACGCTCACCAATGCATTCGAGACCGGGCGCATCGCGCAGGCCTACATGCTGACCGGGGTTCGCGGCGTGGGCAAGACCACCACCGCCCGCATCCTCGCCCGCGCGCTGAACTACAAGACCGCCGGGATCGACAAGCCGACGATCGACCTCAGGCAACCCGGCGAGCATTGCCAGGCGATCATGGAAGGCCGCCATGTCGACGTGATCGAGATGGACGCTGCCTCGCATACCGGCATCGACGACATCCGCGAGATCATCGAGCAGGTGCGCTACCGCCCCGTTTCGGCGCGCTACAAGGTCTATATCATCGACGAAGTGCACATGCTCTCGACGCAGGCCTTCAACGGCCTCTTGAAGACGCTCGAAGAGCCGCCGGAGCATGTGAAGTTCATCTTCGCCACGACGGAAATCCGCAAGGTTCCGATCACCGTCCTTTCCCGCTGCCAGCGATTCGACCTGCGCCGCATCAGCGCCGCCGACCTCGTCGGCCTGTTCACCACGATCCTGGAGAAGGAAGGCATTCCGGCCGAACCGGAAGCGCTGGCGATGATCGCGCGCGCAGCGGAGGGTTCGGCCCGCGACGGGCTCTCGCTGCTCGACCAGTCGATCGCCCATGGCGGCGGCCGGGTGCTGGCGGAAACCGTGCGCGGCATGCTGGGGCTCGCCGACCGCGCCCGCATCGTCGATCTCTTCGAGCATATCGTGCGCGGCGACGTGACGGCCGTGCTTTCCGAATTCGGCGCGCAATACGAGGCCGGCGCCAATCCGGTCGTCGTGCTGACCGACCTTGCCGATTTCACCCATCTCGTCACCCGCTTCAAATACATTCCCGACGCGGCGCAGGACCCCTCGCTCAGCGAAATCGAGCGCGTGCGCGGCCAGGAATTCGCCGACACCGTCGCGGTCAGCACGCTGTCGCGCATCTGGCAGATGCTGCTCAAGGGCATTCCGGAAGCGGAGAATTCCTCGCGGCCCGCCGGCGCGGCCGAAATGGTGCTGATCCGGCTGACCCACGCCGCCCATCTTCCCTCGCCGGAAGAGGCGGCGCGCAGGCTTGCGGATCTTGCGAATGGCGACGGCCAGCGCCCGCCCGCCGCGGGCGGCAATGGCGGAAACGGAGGGGGCGGCAACGGGGGCGGAGGACGGCCGGTCTCGCCGCCGCAATCTCCGGTGAACGCCCGCGGCGCGGACATGTCGGCGCCGCGCGTTCCGGCCGAAGCTTCAGGACGGGGGCCGACCGCCATGCTGCGCGCCGTTCCCGCACCGGAAAACGTCGGGGAGCCGCTGGAGCGCCCGGCGATGCAAGCCGCGGCCGAGCCTCAGCCGGAACCCAGGGTTCCCGTGCGGTCGCTGGACGATATCGCCGAACTCTGCGCCAAGAACCGCGAGCCCGTCCTGCGCGCCCGCATCCGCCAGTCCGTCCATCTGGTGAAGCTCGAACCGGGCCGGCTGGAAATCAATCTCGAGCCCGACGCGCCGAAATCCATTCTCAACGACCTCACGTCGAAGCTCAGGGAATGGACGGGGATCACCTGGTGGGTGACGCTTTCCAACGAGCGGGGCGCGCCCACGCTGGCCCAGGCGGAAGAGCAGGCCCAGGAACAGCGCAAGACCGACGCCCGCGCCGACCCGGACGTGGCGGCAATCCTCGCCCAGTTCCCGGGCGCGAAGATCATCGACGTGCGCATCCGCGCCGCGGAAGAGGAGAACGAGGCGGAGGAGCAGCCCGCACCGGCGACCGCGGAATCCGCCGAGGGCGACATCCTGCCCGGCGACGACATCGAACTATAAGAGAAGAAGAGGAAAGCGACATGCGCGACATCATGGGCATGATGGGCAAGGTCAAGGAAATGCAGGCCAAGATGGAGAAGATGCAGGCGGATATCGCCGCGCTCGACGTCGAAGGCACCTCCGGCGGCGGCCTCGTGACCGTGCGGCTGAACGGCAAGGGCGAGATGCTCGGGCTGAAGATCGACCCCTCGCTCTTCAAGGAAGACGACGTCGAAATCCTCGAGGACCTGATCATCGCGGCCCACAAGGCCGCCAAGGAACGGGCCGAGCAGATCGCCGCGGAAAAGACCAGGGAACTGACCGCCGGCCTGCCGATCCCGCCCGGCATGAAGCTTCCGTTCTGATCCTGCTGCCCGTGTCCTGATCCCGTTGTCAATCCCGTTGTCAGGGGGAATGGAGAGGTTCCGATGACGCTCACATCGCTTCTGGTCTTCGCCGCGGCGCTTTTCGTGGCCGCCGGCTCGCCGGGTCCCAGCATCGCCGCGCTTGTCGCGCGCGTGCTTTCGAAGGGCTATCGCGACGTATTGCCGTTCCTGGCGGCGATGTGGGTCGGTGAAGCCGTGTGGCTGTCGTTCGCGGTCGCCGGCCTCGCCGCGATCGCGGAGAGCTTCCATCTCGTCTTCGTGACGATCAAGTGGATCGGCGTCGCCTACCTGCTCTTCCTCGCATGGAAGATGTGGTTCGCGGAACCGGCCGGGCCGCAGGAGGACCTGCCGGAAAGCCGCTCGGCGCCTAAGATGTTCCTCGCCGGGCTCACCGTGACGCTCGGCAACCCGAAGATCATGATGTTCTACGTGGCGCTGCTGCCCTCGATCATTGATCTCGGCGGCGTGACGCTGACCGGCTGGCTGGAGCTGGTCGCAGCGATGTTCGTCGTGCTTGTCGTCGTCGATCTCGCCTGGGTGATGCTTGCCGCGAAGGCGCGGCAGTTCCTCAAGAGCCGTCGGGCGGTGAAGATCGCCAACCGTTTCTCCGCCGGAACGATGGCGGGCGCCGCCGCGGCCATCGCGGCGCGCTGAACCGTCGTGACCCGGCGCCGGAACGCCCCTGCGGCCGGTTCCAACCCGCAGGCTTCTCGGCGTTCCGTTTTGCCGGCATATGGAGTACAAGCGCCGCATGGCAAAGCGAGTCACCGGCCCCGAAATCGAAAAACTCATCCAGCTTCTGGCGAAGGTTCCCGGCCTCGGGCCCCGCTCCGCGCGCCGGGCGGCGCTGCACCTGATCAAGAAGAAGGAGCAGCTTCTCGGGCCTCTGTCGCATGCCATGGGCGAAGCCTATGACAAGGTGAAGGTGTGCTCGCGCTGCGGCAATGTCGACACCGTCGACCCCTGCACGGTCTGCACCGATATCCGCCGCGACCAGTCCATGCTGATCGTCGTCGAGGACGTTTCCGACCTCTGGGCGCTGGAACGGGCCGGCGCGATGAATGCCGCCTATCATGTGCTCGGCGGCACGCTTTCGCCGCTCGACGGGATCGGGCCGGACGACCTCAACATCCGCGGGCTGATCGACCGCGTGAACGAAGGGACGATCCGCGAGATCATCATCGCGGTCAACGCGACCGTCGAAGGCCAGACGACCGCCCACTACATCACCGACCAGCTCTCGGGCATCGACGTGAAGATCACGCGGCTCGCCCACGGCGTGCCGGTGGGAGGCGAGCTCGACTATCTCGACGAGGGCACGCTGACGGCCGCGCTCAGGGCGCGGACGGCGATATAGGCTCGGGAGGCTTGAGCATGTGGAGACTTATCCCCTCCGGTTTGTCTGCGGGAACGAGCGGGAGAGCATTGCGCAAGCCCGCCCCCCTCCGTCCTGCCGGACGTCTCCCCCACGAGGGGGGAGATCGGCCAGAGGCACGCTCTTCTTTCCTCGTTGCGGCACCTGCATCAGTCTCGATCAAGAAGCGCCTGCTGCGCCTCTTCCAATCGCTTGCTGTGATTTGGGCAGGGCGCCAACCCCATCCGATCTCCCCCCTTGTGGGGGAGATGCCCGGCAGGGCAGAGGGGGGCGCCATCAGGCGAGCCGTCGCATTGGTCTTCGCCCTATTCACCGCCCTCCTCCCCCTTCCCGCGCTCGCCCAGAACAGGCCGGACGTGGAAAAGCAGTTCCAGCGATGGATCGTCGGCGATCTGGGCCCGGCCGCGAAAAAGGCCGGCATCTCGGACGGCACGCTGAAGATCGCCTTCCAGGGGGTGACGCTCAATTGGGACCTGCCCGATCTCGTGCCGCCGGGCACGAAGCCGCCGAAACAGCAGGACCAGAGCCAGGCGGAATTCTCTTCGCCCGGCGCCTATTTTTCGGAGAAGCGGCTGCAGGGACTGGCCGCGACCGGCCGCGGGCTTTTTTCCACCCATGCGGCCGTGCTCAGGAGGATCGAGGCCGCCTATGGCGTGCCGGGCGAGATCGTCGTGGCGATCTGGGGACGCGAATCCGGTTTCGGAAGGGCGAAACTGCCGTTTTCGGCCGTGCAGGTGCTCGCGACCAAGGCCTTCATGTCCACCCGCAAGGACATGTTCCGCGAGGAGCTGATCGCCGCGCTGAAGATGATCGAGCGGGGCGATGCCGATCCGGCGACCATGAAAGGCTCGTGGGCCGGCGCGCTCGGCCAGCCGCAATTCATGCCGTCGAGCTACCTGAAATATGCCGTCGACTTCGACCGCGACGGGCATGCGGACATCTGGAACTCCGTGCCGGACGCGCTCGCCTCGATCGCCCATTACCTGCAGAAGGAAGGCTGGCAGCGCAGCCGCGACTGGGGTTTCGAGGTGAGCATTCCCCAAAACGTATCCTGCGCACAGGAAGGGCCGGACCTTGCCAGGCCGGTCTCGGCCTGGGCCGCGACGGGGATCACCCGCATTTCCGGCAAGGCGTTTCCCTCGGCCGATCTCAAGGCGGACGGGATGATGCTGGTGCCCGCCGGGCGGCACGGCCCCGAATTCATCGTCACGCCGAATTTCTACGTGCTGAAGCAGTACAACAATTCCGACCTCTATGCGCTTTTCATCGGCAACCTGGCCGATCGCATCGCCTCGGGCGCCGGGCCGTTCCAGGCTCCCTGGGGGGATGTCGGCAAGATGCTGCGCTCGGACGTGCTCGCCATGCAGAAGGCGCTTGTCGCCAGAGGATATGACGTCGGGAACGTCGACGGGCTGCCGGGCTACAAGACACGCCGCTCGCTCGGCGACTGGCAGGCGAAGAACGGCCTGGCGCCCACCTGCTTCCCCGACCCGTCGCTGAAAGGCAAGATCCGCTAGATCGACCGCTTCGAAGGGAGATCGGAAAGCCGGGCTTTGCGGAAGGACAACATCGGTTCAATGGTGCAGGTCGGGCGCAGGCTTGTGGAACACGTCCGTCCTGGGCGGGATTGTCTGGCGCTCGATCATGCGGTGGACACGCGGCCCCTCGTCGCCGCGATGGAGGCGGCGGATGGCGTCCCAGACCTCGGCATCCGCCTGGGTCCGGCGCTGGTTGTGCCTGACATAATCCGCCCATGTGGCGGTGTGATAGGTCTCGGTCCAGACCTCGGGATGCTCCAGGTCGCGCATCAGCGTCCATTGCCGCGCGCCGTCGCGAATCCGGATGCGGCGGCGCTGGGACATCAGCAGCAGAAACTCGGAGACGTCCTCGTCGGCGATCGTATAGTCCACCAGCGAGACGATCGGCCCGCTGCGGGGCTGCAGGTCGAGCCTCAGCAACGGTTCGTTGAACCGGTTGAGCGGATCGAGATTGAGGTCGCCGAATTGCGGCAGGGACAGGCGCAGGCCGATCGCCGCGCCGAACAGCATGGCGAGGCTGGAAAGCGTCAGCGCGACCGGGGCGCCGAACGTCTCCGACAGGACGCCCCATAACCAGCTTCCGCCGGCGATGCCGCCGAAAGCGGCGGTCTGATAAAACGAGAGCGCCCGGCCGACGACCCAGCGGGGCGTGGAAAGCTGCACGGTCGTGTTGAAGAGCGAAAGCGCCAGCACCCAGCAGGCGCCGGGGACGAGAAGAACGAGCGACGTGACCAGGGTGCTGGAGCTCAGGCCGATGACGCCGGCGCTGGCCGCAAAGCCGAGAAACGACAGGCGGACGATCGTCTCGCTGGAAAACTTCTCGCGCAGCCGCGAATTGCCCATCGCGCCCGCGATCGCCCCCAGGCCGAAGGCACCCAGCATGATGCCGTAGGTGAGAGGCCCGCCGGCGACCAGATCGCGCGCCACGATCGGCAGGAGCGCCAGGATGGCGCTCGCCGAAATGCCGAAGACCAGCGCCCGCAGCAGGACGTTGAGGATGTTCGGCGACATGGCCACGTAACCGAGGCCGGCCGAAAGCGCCCTGAGAAGTGTTTCGCGCGGCAGGGTGTTGTCCTGCTTTTCAGGCCTCCAGCGCAAGAGCGCGTAGATGAGCGCGAAATAGCTCAGCGAATTGACGGCGAAGGCGGCCGCGGCACCCGCCGCGGCGACGATCGCCCCGCCGATCGCCGGACCGACGCTGCGGGTGATGTTGAAACCGACGCTGTTGAGGGTCACCGCCGCCGGCAGGACCTCACGGGGCACCAGGTCGCCGACCGACGCCTGCCAGGACGGATTGTTGAGAGCCGTGCCGCAGCCGAGCAGAAAGGTGAAGGCGAGCAGCAGCCAGGGCGTGAGCAGGCCGAGATAGGCGCAGGCGGTCAACGTCACCGAGACGACCAGCATGAAGAGCTGCGCCGTCACCATCAGGCTGCGCCGGTTGAAATTGTCGGCCAGCGCGCCCGCGATCATCGAGAAAAGCATGATCGGCAGGGCAGTCGATGCCTGGACCAGTGCGACCATGTCCTGCGAGTCGGAGATCGAGGTCATCATCCAGGCGGCGCCCACCGCCTGGATGAGGCCGCCGAAGTTGGATGCCAGGCTGGCGATCCAGATCGTCCTGAATGTTTGGTGCCGGAAGGGAGCCAGAGTCGATATCCGATCGGGCACTTGTCAGCCTCGTTCTTTCGTGCGTCACTGCGAACGGTTATAGACCGAGCCGGTTCAAATTCCAGCGGTCGGGACCAAAGAAAGAGGCCGCCCTTGCAATCGGGGGGCCAAGGGCGTATATGCAGGCCATATTCTTGATCGTCCGATGAAGAGTGGGCCCGACCGGACCCGCTCTTTTTTGTTAGGCGATCGCTCCAACCCGGCCGGACCAGCGGACGGGGCAGCGAACCGGAGAGCCTATGCCGCAAACCGAAAACGAGCCGCGTCTCATCGTCGAGACCGGGCTCGACCTCAGGATCGCCGAAATCATCGAGCCGGTGCTGGCCGCCATGGATTACCGGCTGGTGCGGGTGCGCATGCTGAACCAGAACGGCCTGACGCTGCAGATCATGGCCGAGCGCAACGACGGAACCATGGATGTCGACGGCTGCGAAGCCATTTCCATGGCCATCTCCCCCGTTCTTGATGTGGAAGATCCGATCGATAAGGCGTATCATCTCGAAGTGTCCTCGCCGGGCATCGACCGCCCGATGGTCCGCAAATCGGATTTCACCCGCTGGAAGGGCCATCTGATCAAATGCGAAACGTCGATCATGATCGACAACCGCAAGCGGTTCCGCGGCAGGATCACGGAAATGAACGAAGAAGGGTTCACGGTCGAGCGGGACCAGGTCGCCTATGGCGAGGAACCGCGGGTGACGATCCCGTTTTCGGCGCTGGCCGAGGCAAAGCTCATCCTGACCGACGATCTGATCCGCGACGCGCTTCGGGCCGACAAGCTCGCGAAGGCGCAGGCCGCGAACCAGAACGGCGAAGACGACGAATAACCGAACAAGAGACATAACCCGAACAAGAGACAGGGGCCTTCAAGGAGGCCATGCTTTCGACCTACGGAGACCAACGACAATGGCAGTGAGTGCGAACCGGCTTGAACTTCTGCAGATCGCGGATGCAGTGGCGCGCGAAAAGGTCATCGACCGGGAAATCGTGCTGGCCGCGATGGCCGACGCCATTCAGAAGGCCGCGCGCTCCCGCTACGGCTCGGAAACCAACATCCGCGCCGACATCAATTCCAAGACCGGTGAAATCCGCCTGCAGCGCCTGCTGGAGGTGGTGGAAGCCGCCGAGGACTACGGCACCCAGATCCCGCTGACGCTGGCCCGCGACCGCAACCCGGACGCCAAGATCGGCGACTTCATCGCCGATCCGCTGCCGCCGATGGATTTCGGCCGCATCGCCGCCCAGTCCGCCAAGCAGGTGATCGTGCAGAAGGTGCGCGAGGCCGAGCGTGACCGCCAGTTCGACGAGTTCAAGGATCGCGTCGGCGAAATCGTCAACGGCACCGTCAAGCGCGTCGAATACGGCAACGTCATCGTCGACCTCGGCCGCGGCGAAGGCATCATCCGCCGCGACGAGATGATCCCGCGCGAGAACCTGCGCTATGGCGACCGCGTCCGCGCCTATGTCTACGACGTGCGCCGCGAACAGCGCGGTCCGCAGATCTTCCTGTCGCGCACCCATCCGCAGTTCATGGTCAAGCTCTTCACCATGGAAGTGCCGGAAATCTACGACGGCATCATCCAGATCAAGTCCGTCGCCCGCGATCCGGGCTCGCGCGCCAAGATCGCCGTCATCTCCAACGACTCGTCGATCGACCCGGTCGGCGCCTGCGTCGGCATGCGCGGCAGCCGCGTCCAGGCCGTGGTCGGCGAACTGCAGGGCGAGAAGATCGACATCATTCCGTGGAGCCAGGACCCGGCGTCGTTCATCGTCAACGCGCTGCAGCCGGCGGAAGTCTCGAAGGTGGTTCTCGACGAGGATGCCGAGCGCATCGAGGTGGTGGTTCCGGACGAGCAGCTCTCGCTCGCGATCGGCCGCCGCGGCCAGAACGTCCGCCTCGCCTCCCAGCTCACCGGCTGGGACATCGACATCATGACGGAGCAGGAAGAGTCCGAACGCCGCCAGAAGGAATTCAACGAGCGCACCAACCTCTTCATGGACGCGCTCGACGTCGACGAGATGATCGGCCAGGTGCTCGCTTCCGAGGGCTTCGCGCAGGTCGAGGAGCTGGCTTATGTCGATCTCGACGAAATCTCCTCGATCGAGGGTTTCGACGAGGACACGGCGACGGAAATCCAGACGCGCGCCCGCGACTACCTGGAGCGCATCGAGGCGGAAAACGACGCCAGGCGCAAGGAACTCGGGGTTTCCGACGAGCTGCGCCAGATCAACGGCCTGACCGCCCAGATGCTGGTGGCGCTCGGCGAGGACGGCATCAAGACGGTCGAAGATTTCGCCGGCTGCGCCGCCGACGACCTCGTCGGCTGGACCGAACGCAAGGATGGCGAGACGAAGAAGTTCGAGGGCCTGTTCTCGAAATTCGACGTTTCCCGCACCGAAGCCGAAAACATGATCGTTCAGGCGCGCCTGCTCGCCGGCTGGATCACCGAAGCGGATCTCGCCCAGGAACAGACCGAGGAGGCGGACACCGCAGAAGAGGAATGATCCCGCTGCGAGAAGCCCCGGACGCCGATGACGATGACGGGCCGGACAATGACGACCTGGGCGAGATTGTCGTGAACGACCGCACCTGCATCGTCACGCGCGAAACGGCATCGCCGGAAGCACTGATCCGCTTCGTGGCCGCGCCGGACGGGCGCGTGGTGCCGGACCTGAAGCGGCAGCTTCCCGGCCGCGGCTGCTGGATCAGGGCGGAACGGCCGCTTGTCGACCGGGCCGTCGCGAGGAAGCTCTTCGCCCGGGCGCTGAAGACCGAGGCGAAGGCCGACGCCGATCTCGGCGCGCTCGTCGACCGGCTGATCGCAGCCGACCTCGTCGGCATGATGAACATGGCCCGCAAGGCAGGCCAGTTCATCTCGGGCGCGATGAAGGTGGATGCGGCGGTGCGCTCCGGCGCGGCACTGGCGGTGTTCCATGCGGCCGATGCGGCGGCCGACGGCGTGAGGAAAATCGACCAGGCCCGCAAGGCCTGGACGCTCGGAAACGAGATGCAGGAAGACATTCCGTCTTTTTCGCTCTTTACGGGAGCTGAAATGGACGAAGTGATGGGCCAGAATGCTTTTATCCATGCTTGCGCGCTTGCAGGGCAGGCGGGTGAGGGTGTAGTGAAGCGCGCAACCATGCTCGAAAAGTACCGCGGTGTCGGTCAATCCGGAGCAAATGGCGGCGCTGGCCGGCCAGAACAATGATACGGTCACCGGCTGACGCCGGCCGCCGTACCGGATATTTGCATTTGATTGACGGGACCTGATGGCCTCCATCCGTTCCCGTCCGAAGGAACAGGAACGGAATGACCGACAACAAAGACGACAAGACACTCGGCGTAAAGAAGACCCTCACCCTGAAGCCAACAGGGATGAGCCAGGGTACCGTGCGCCAGGACATGGGTCGCGGTCGCACGAAGGCGGTCGTCGTCGAGACGGTGAAGCGGCGGCCGACCCGGCCGATGGACGAAAAGCCGGCCTTCACCGCCGCGCCCGCGCCTGCCCCGCGTCCGGCCGAACCGGCGCAGCCGGCACCGCAGCGCCCGCAGCCTTCCAGCCCGCCGCCGCGCATCCACCAGCCGGTGCAGCAGGGCCAGCGCCCGCACGCGCCGCAGGGCCAGCGTTCGTCCTCGGGTCCGTCCGCACCGCCGCCGCGCCAACCGCAGCGTCCGCAGGTGCTGCACGACCTTTCGGCAGGCGAGATGGAGGCGCGCCGCAGGGCCTTGATTGAAGCGCAGGCCCGCGAGGTCGAGGAAGCCAAGCGCCGCGCCGAGGACGAGGCACGCCGCAAGGCCGAGGAAGAACGCCGCAAGGCCGAGGAAGCCGCGGAAGAAGCCCGCCGCGCGGCGGAAGCCGCAGCCCAGCAGCAGGCAGCCGCAGAAGAGCCTGCAGCGCCCGTCGCAGCCCCGGCTCCGGCACCCGTGGCCGCGCAGCAGCAGAGGCCGGCCGAGCGCGCCGCCGCTCCGGCCGCTCGTCCGCAGGAAGCCCGCCCCCAGGCCCCGCGTCCCGCCCCGGCAGCAGGCGCTCCGGCCGCCCAGCCGGCCGCCGTCCGTGGCCGCCGGGCCAATGAGGACGAGGAAGACGATCGCGGCCAGGCCCGCAGCGTTCCCGGCCGCGGCCGCGTGGCAACGCCGGCGCCCGCCAAGGTCCCGGCCCGCCCGAAGGGCGAGGACGATCGTCGCCGCGGCAAGCTGACCATCACCACCGTGAGCGAGGACGACGAGGGCAACAGCGCCCGCGGCCGTTCGCTGGCCGCGATCCGCCGCCGGCAGGAGAAGTTCCGCCGCAGCCAGATGCAGGAGCCGCGCGAAAAGGTCATACGCGAAGTCATCCTGCCGGAGACCATCACCATCCAGGAACTGTCGCAGCGCATGTCCGAACGCGCGGTCGACGTCATCAAGTACCTGATGAAGGAAGGCCAGATGATGAAGCCGGGCGACGTCATCGACGCCGACCTTGCCGAACTCATCGCCGGTGAATTCGGCCACACCGTCAAGCGCGTTTCGGAATCGGACGTCGAAGAGGGCATCTTCAACGTGGCCGACGACGAAGGCGAAATGCTGCCGCGTCCGCCGGTCGTCACCATCATGGGGCACGTCGACCACGGCAAGACCTCGCTGCTCGACGCCATTCGCCATGCGAACGTCGTCGCGGGCGAAGCCGGCGGCATCACCCAGCATATCGGCGCCTATCAGGTCGAGCAGAACGGCCAGAAGATCACCTTCATCGACACGCCCGGCCACGCCGCCTTCACGGCGATGCGCGCCCGCGGCGCCCAGGCCACCGACATCGCGATCCTGGTGGTCGCGGCTGACGACAGCGTGATGCCGCAGACGATCGAATCGATCAACCACGCCAAGGCGGCCGGCGTGCCGATCATCGTGGCGATCAACAAGATCGACAAGCCGACCGCCAATCCGCAGAAGGTCCGCACCGAGCTGCTGCAGCACGAAGTCTTCGTGGAATCCATGGGCGGTGAAGTGCTCGACGTCGAGGTTTCGGCCAAGAACCACACCAACCTCGACAAGCTGCTCGAAGCGATCCTGCTGCAGGCGGAAATCCTCGACCTCAAGGCCAATCCGAACCGGACGGCCGAAGGCACGGTGATCGAGGCCCAGCTCGACCGCGGCCGCGGCTCCGTCGCGACCGTCCTCGTGCAGAAGGGCACGCTGAGGCCCGGCCAGATCATCGTCGCCGGCGACCAGTGGGGTCGCGTGCGCGCGCTCGTCAACGACAAGGGCGAGCATGTGAAGGAAGCAGGCCCGGCCACTCCGGTCGAGGTGCTCGGCCTTTCGGGCACGCCGGCCGCGGGCGACAAGTTCGCCGTGGTCGACAGCGAAAGCCGCGCCCGCGAGATCTCCGAATACCGCCAGCGGCTTGCTCGCGACAAGGCGGCCGCCCGCCAGTCCGGTTCGCGCGGCTCGCTCGAGCAGATGATGACGCAGCTCCAGAGCTCCGGCATGAAGGAGTTCCCGCTGCTCATCAAGGGCGACGTGCAGGGCTCCATCGAAGCCATCATCGGCGCGCTCGACAAGCTCGGCACCGACGAAGTCCGTGCCCGCATCGTCCATTCGGGCGCCGGCGGCATCACCGAGTCGGATATCTCGCTTGCCGAGGCTTCCGATGCGGCGATCATCGGCTTCAACGTCCGCGCCAACGCGCAGGCCCGCGCCTTCGCCGAACGTTCGGGCATCGAGATCCGCTACTACAACATCATCTACGACCTCGTGGATGACGTGAAGGCGGCCATGTCCGGCCTGCTTTCGCCGGAACGGCGCGAGACCTTCCTCGGCAATGCCGAAATCCTGGAAGTGTTCAACATCACCAAGGTCGGCAAGGTCGCAGGCTGCCGCGTCACGGAAGGCAAGGTCGAGCGTGGTGCGGGCGTCCGCCTCATCCGCGACAACGTCGTCATCCACGAAGGCAAGCTCAAGACGCTCAAGCGCTTCAAGGACGAAGTCTCGGAAGTGCCGGTCGGCCAGGAATGCGGCATGGCCTTCGAAAACTACGAAGACATCCGCGCCGGCGACATCATCGAATGCTTCCGCGTCGAGCACGTCACGCGCACGCTGTGACGCCCGGCGACGAGACGCACGAATTTCAGGAGCCGTCTGTGAGTTTCACAGGCGGCTCCTGGCATTTCGAATACATGCTGGGTGACGAGGAACTGGAGGAAGGCGTCTCTCTTGTGGTGCAATACCACTTCGAGAGACGGAGGAAGTTCCTGGGATTGCTGGGGTTTTACGACGCGCTGGCAAGAAGGCTCCGGAAGGCGAACCCCTCTCCGCTCCTCGTTTCGGAAAGGCGGGAGATGCGCCGCATCGAGGCGGAATTCGGTCCCGACATCATCCGGGCACAAGGCGATGGCCTGCTGATCGAACTGGACACGAAGCGGGTCAGGGCGTTGATGGAACTGGGCGGCTGGCTGGTTCTTTTTTACGACGGCGGGCACCTGCTCCTGCCCCGGCGGATTTTTCCCGATGACGCGATGGCTGAACTCTACATACGCTATGTCCGCGGCTTGATCCGCCGACATTAGAACGCCGTGCGTCCTCTGGGACGCACAAAGGACGCTCCAACCTATTGAATCGACGCATCGTGCTTTCCGAAAATCGATTCCGATCTTCGGGCCGATGCCGCAGGTTCGACGCGTCCGAAACGGATGCCCCGGATCTTTGAGGCCGCCCTCTTCCCGTCCCGGCCTGCGGCCTGGCAAAAATTTTCAGCTTCAACCGGAGGGCTCGGGACGGTAAGCATCCACCCTATGTCTGCATTTTCCAGTTTCTGAGGAGGAAAACATGCCCGTTTCATTCGACCTCACCGGCAAGACCGCCATCGTCACCGGCGCCAATACCGGCCTCGGTCAAGCGATTGCCGTGGCCCTGGCGGAAGCCGGCGCGGATGTGGCGCTCGTCGGACGCTCCTCCATGACCGGGACGGAAGCGGCGATCGGCGCCATCGGCGGGCGGGCCAGATCGATCCAGGCGGACCTTTCGACGATCGAGCCGGTCGACCGGGTGCTCCGGGAAACCCTGGACTGGACCGGACGCGCCGACATCCTCGTCAACAATGCCGGGATCATCCGCCGCGCGGATGCCGTCGACTTCACCGAGGCCGATTGGGATGCGGTCATGGACGTGAACCTGAAGAGCGTCTTCTTCCTCTCCCAGGCCTTCGCACGCCACCTCATCGCCGAGGGCAAGGGCGGCAAGATCGTCAACATCGCCTCGCTCCTCTCGTTCCAGGGCGGTATCCGCGTTCCCTCCTATACCGCCTCGAAGAGCGGGCTTGCGGGCCTCACCCGGCTGCTGGCCTGCGAATGGGCCGGCAAGGGCATCAATGTGAACGCCATCGCCCCCGGTTATTTCTCCACCAACAATACCGAAGCGTTGCGCAACGACCCGGACCGGAACGCCGCGATCCTCGGACGCATACCCGCGGGCCATTGGGGCCAGCCGGCGGAGCTTGGCGGCGCCGCCGTCTTCCTCGCCTCGCCGGCATCCGACTATGTGCACGGCATCGTCCTGCCGGTCGACGGCGGCTGGCTGGCGCGATAACCCGGCCTATCCCGAGGGCAGGCGGCGGCACCCATGCATCCGCCGCCCGGCGGTTCGCCTGTAAGGTGAATTTGATCGTCTTTCTCAGGATTTATTAGTTGCCATTTCTACTCATGTTTATTATCGGGTAGCAGCAACATCGTGAACCCGCCGGGGGTGCCGGCGGCTTTCCGATGTCTTCGTTTCCGCCAGGGCCGGCCCCGCGCGCACGCGCCGTCCGCCCTGCCGAACAGTCCGGAGTATCGCTGCCATGTCCGCCATCCTGAAACCCGCCTTCTCCAAGCGCCCACGAAACAGGAACGGGCTTGCGACAGCCTTGACGATGCTGGCGGCTGCGATGCTGGCCGCCACGACGGCGATGGCGCAGACAGCCAGCCCGGATGCCGCCGCCCAGCCGGCGGCGCCGGCGCAGGCGATCACATCGGCGCAACCGGCTTTCCCGCAGGCTGCCCAGCCGGGCCAGCCCGCCGCATCCGCACCGGCGGCGACGGCGCCAGCGATGCAGGCGCCGTCCATGCAGTCCGGCACGACGGCGACCGAAGGCCAGCCCGCCTCTCAGGAACCCGCCAACACGTTCACGCAGCTCCTCGAACCGGAACGCCGCTCGGATCTGCCGCATGACCTTTCGCCCTGGGGCATGTTCATGGCTGCCGACTGGGTGGTCAAAGGGGTCATGCTGGGGCTTGCCTTCGCCTCGCTCGTCACCTGGACCGTCTGGCTCGCCAAGACGCTGGAACTGGCCGGAGCCCGCACCCGGGCCGGGCGCACGCTGAAGATCATCCGCTCCTCGCGCACGCTTTCCGAGGCAGTCAACGCCGCCAACGGCCGTGGCGGCCCGGCCGCGCTCATGCTGCGCGCCGCAGCCGAGGAAGTGCAGCTCTCCGAAGCCGCGCTCGACCACGCCCATGGCGATGGCGTCAAGGAGCGGGTCGGTTCGTCCCTCTCCCGTATCGAGGCCTATGCCGGCCGGCGCATGTCGCGCGGCACCGGAGTGCTGGCGACCATCGGTTCCACGGCCCCGTTCGTCGGCCTGTTCGGTACCGTCTGGGGCATCATGAATTCCTTCATCGGCATTTCGCAGTCGAACACGACCAATCTCGCCGTGGTCGCGCCCGGCATCGCGGAGGCCCTGCTCGCCACCGCGATCGGCCTCGTCGCCGCCATCCCGGCCGTCGTGATCTATAACGTCTTCGCCCGCTCGGTGACCGGCTACCGCCAGCTTCTGGCGGATGCCGCCGCGGGCGTGGAACGGCTCGTCAGCCGCGATCTCGACTTCCGCAAGGTGCCGCCCGGAGCCCGCAAGACGCCCGTCTCGCTCGTTGCAGGAGGCTGATCGATCATGGCCGGCGGCATTCGCGAACAGCATGGCGACGAACTCTCCGAAAATCACGAAATCAACGTGACGCCGTTCATCGATGTCATGCTGGTCCTCCTGATCATCTTCATGGTGGCGGCACCGCTCGCGACGGTCGACGTCAATGTCGACCTGCCCGCTTCGACCGCCAGGCCTGCCGAACGGCCGGACGAACCGCTTTACCTGACGGTGAAGGAAGATCTGGGCCTCAATATCGGCAACGACGCCGTCGAGCGGGACCAGCTTGCCGCGGCGCTCGACCGCGTGACGCAGGGCAACAGGGATACCCGTATCTTCCTGCGCGCCGACAAGACGGTCGACTACGGACAGTTCATGGAAGTCATGAACCTGTTGCGCGACGCCGGTTATCTCAAGATCGCGCTCGTGGGTCTCGAAACCCTTCCGACGCCTCCCGGCCCAGGCGGCGGCGACGCGACGCCCCCTGCCCCGCAGCCTCAGGCCGCACCGGCGCCTCCCGCCCCGGGAGGCATGCCATGAGCCTCGTCGTCTCGCAGGCCGGTCCGGGCGGACGCGTCGGCGAACTGGCGCTCTGGAGCGTCGCCGGATTGGTGGTGCTGACGGTGCATTTCGCCGCCGCCGCCCTTCTCCTGCAGGAAACGCCGGACATGCCGGCCGACAGCTCCCCGCCCGCCGCGATCATGATCGAGCTTGCTCCGGAACCGGAAGCCGTCAACACCGAAGAGGATCAGGTTTCCTCCGACCTCCAGGAGCAGGAAGAGGTCAAGAGCGAGGAGACGCAACCGGTCGAGGAACCGCAGCCGGTGGAGCAGCCTCAACCCGAGCCGGAACCGACGCCCGAGCCGGTGGTCGAGCAGACCCCGGAGCCGGTGGCCGAGGAGCCGCCGCCGGAAATGCCGGAACCGACGCCGGAAATCACCGAGACCATTCCCGAGCCGCCGCCGGAACCCGTCGAGGAAATCGATCCGATCGAGCAGCAGATGACGGCCGCGCTGGAAAACGTCGAGGTGCCCTTGCCGATGATGCGCCCGCCGGTCGCGGAAAAGCCGCCGGAAGAAGCAAAAAAGCCGGAGCCCAGGAAGGAACCGGTCAAGAAGCCCCAGAAGCCGAAACAGCAGCAGCAACAGGCGCGTCAGGATATGGCGGAAGCGAAGGTCCAGACCCGGCAATCGGACCGCACCGCCGCAAGCCAGAATTCGACCGGCTTCTTTGCCCAGTCGGTCTCGCCCGCGAAGTGGAAATCCCGGGTGCAGGCAAAGCTTGCCAGGACGGCGCGCAAATGCCCCGGCAACGGCACCGGCACGGCGGCCGTGCGGTTCAGCTTCGACGGCAGCGGCAATGTCACCGGCGTCTCGCTTTCCCGCTCCTCCGGCGATTCGGCGATCGACAACTACATCGTCTCCGCCGTACGGCGGGCCTCTCCCATTCCCGCTCCACCTTCGGGCGTCGCAAGTTATCTCGATCAGGCGCTGACGTGCCTGTGACATCAGGCTATATGCAGGATATCCATCCATAAACAGGCCCGGATATCCCGCATGCAGATGACACTGGAAGAAGCCGAAGCGTTCGTACGGGGCGTTTTCGAAGCCAATGGCGTTCTCGCCGAAACCGCACGATCCGTGGCGCATGCGCTGGTTCATGCGGAAGCCGCCGGGCAATACGGCCACGGGCTACGGCGCATCCCCGCCTATATCGGCCAGGCACGCAACGGCAAGGTGGATGGCAGGGCACGGCCCATGGCCACCCGCCCGCGGCCGGCGGTGCTCACCATCGACGCCGCCCTCGGTTACGCCTATCCGGCCTTCGATCTGGCGGTTGCGGAACTTCCGGCGATTGCCCGCGAACAGGGTATCGCGCTCGGCCTCGTCCATCGTTCGCACCATGCCGGCGTGATGGCGCTGACGGTCGAGCGGTTTGCCGAACAGGGGCTTGCCGCCCTGATGTTCGCCAACGCGCCGGCCTCGATGGCGGCCTGGGGCGGGAGGAAACGGCTGTTCGGCACCAATCCGATCGCATTCGCCGCGCCTGTTGCGGGCGACGATCCGCTGGTCATCGATCTTGCGCTTTCCACCGTCGCGGCCGGCAAGATCATGGCGGCGCGCCAGAAGGGCGAGAGCATTCCGGAAGGCTGGGCCTTCGATGCCGAAGGCAGGCCGACCACCGATCCGAACGAGGCGCTGAAGGGCGTGATGGCGCCTTCCGGCGGCGCCAAGGGCGCTGCATTGGCGCTGATGGTGGAAGTCCTCGCGGCCGGTCTCACCGGATCGAATTTCTCCCATGAGGCCAGTTCATTCATGGAGGAGAAGGGCGCTCCACCCTCGGTGGGCCAAATGCTGATCGTCATCGATCCCGCCGCAGGCGCCGCTTCGGCGGCCGGGCGTATCGCCGCGCTGGCGCAGGAAATGATGTCCGAAGAGGATATCCGCCTGCCCGGCCGGCGCGGCCAGAACGCCCGCCGGGCGGCGATCGAACGGGGCCTGGAGATCGATGACGACCTGATCGCGACGATCAGGTCGCTCGATCAGGCGCGAAGCGCCGTTGCCGGTGACTGACGGTACGCCAATATCGCCGGCAGGGTCGCCAGGGCGGCCGCCACGCCAAGCAGGGCAAGCGCCAGCCGCAGATCTTCGGATGCGAATCCGACCGGCAGGATGACGCCGCTCCGGGCGGTGAATATGCCGGCAATCACCTGCGCGGCAAAAAGGCCGAGCAGGAAACCGAGGCCGATGCCAAGGGCAACCAGCACGAAAAGCTCCAGCCAGACGATGGCGAAGACGGAAAGCCGCGGTGCCCCGAAAGCCCGGAGCGCGCCGATCTGGCGCCGGCGCTGGCCGATATGGGTGACGGTGACCATGACCAGCGCGGCCGCGACCAGCCCCTGCGAGCCGGCGGCAACCGCGCTCAGGACCAGCTTGGCATCGCCAAGCGTGGCATAAAGCCTGGTCAGAACCTCGCCCGGGAAAACGGCGAGCGTATTGCCGCTGCGATATTCCTGCCGGAGCTTGTAGGCATCGGCGATCGTTCTCGGCTTCACCAGAACCGCAGGCAGGCCCGGCGCCCCGGCGCCGAAATCCTCGACGACGGGCGCGTCCGCCTCGATGCCGCCGTGGTCGTGGTCCTCGTCGTCATGCCCACCATGGCCGGCAACCGCAGCCATCCCGTGCTCATGATCGTGATCGTGATCATGATCATGGCCGTGCTCGCGGGCGGCCTCGATCGGACCATGGCCGTGTTCGTCGGTCGCGGCCGCAGCGGGCGTCACCCCGGGCGTTTCGCCCTCGTGATGCTCTTCCTCCTCGTGCCCATGCTCGTGGCCGAGACCATGGACGTGCCAGACGGCCTGGATCGGCACGAGGATGGCGCGGTCCCAGGGCGTGCCTGTCGGCTTCAGCCTGCCCGTCACCTGATAGACCACGCCGGCATGGGTCTCGCCGCCGGTATCCGCCGTGCCATGCATCGGCTTGATCTGCGCGCCGGTCGGGAGCTTCACGGCCGAGCCGATCACCGCCTCGCCCTCCTTTTCGAACATCCGGCCTTCGGCAAAACCGGAGACGGTGCTCGAAATCAGGGCGCGCGTGGTGCCGACAAGAGGATAGCCCGAAAAGGAATCCCCGAATCCGACGGGCGCCACCCAGGCGACCCGCGGGTCCTTCGAGAGTTTCGCCAGAACCTCGCCCGGCATCAGGGGCAGCGGCGCGGGCTGCAGGAAGACGGAGGAGAGGACGAGCTGGGTTTCGCTGCCGGCGGCGCCGATGACCAGGTCGAACTTGTCGGCGGCCCGGGCGCTGCCGAGACGCAGGGCGCGTTCCTGCAGGGTCACCGTGACGCCCAGGGCGGTCGCAAGCGCCACCAGAAGCACGACCACCACCGCGCCCGCCCAGAGACGGCGCAGATCGGCCACGATGAAACGGATCATGCCGCCACCTCTTCACGAAGACTGTCGGCGACGATCCGCCCGGCCCTAAGGGTGATGCGCCGGCCGAGGCGCTCGATCAGCCGCTGGTCGTGTGACACGACGATCAGCGTGCTTCCGGCCTCGGCCGCCATGTCGAGCAGCAGGCGGCCGACAGCCTCGCCGGCCTCCACGTCCAGGCTGGCGGTGGGCTCGTCGGCGACGATCACGCCGGGCTTGCGCAGCAATGCGCGGGCGATCGCCACCCGCTGCATCTCCCCGCGCGACATGGTCTCGATCCTCTGATGCGGCCGGGAAAGGCCGACCGTCTTCAGCAATTCATGCGCCCGGGCGACCATCGCCGCATCGGCGACGCGCGCCAGCCGCACCGGCAGGAGCACGTTCTCGACGGCGGCAAGGCCGGGAAACAGATGGAAATCCTGCATGACGAGGCCGACATGCCCGGCCCGCCAGCGATCGCGCGCGGTTTCCGACAGCCGGGCGATATCCTGACCGCTCCAGACGATGCGGCCGGCCGTCGCCCGCTCCAGGCCGGTAACGATATTGATGAACGTGCTCTTGCCGGAGCCGGAGCCGCCGGTGATCGCCACGCGCTCCCCGGCGCGGATCGTCAGCGCCTCGATGGCGAGGACCGGTTTTTCGAGGCCGGCGAAGGAAACCTCCAGCCCATCGATGGCGAGCGCAAGCATGTCAGACCGTGGCGTATTCTGCCTGGCGCAGGCGCAGCAGGCTCACGAAACCCGTCTCGGGATCGGTCCAGGAACCGAACTCCAGCCTGCCGCGGACTTCGATCGTCTGGCTCGGCTGCGTGAACGTCTGCTTTTCGGAAAGATAGACGACGATGATGTTGTCGGGCCAGTCGGCATCGGACGAGCAGAAGGGGCAGAGCGACATCGGCACTTCGGTGAGCACGAAGAACTGCGCCTCGGCCTTCAGCGGCGGCGCCATGAAGCCGCGCACCGCGACCTCCCTGCCGGCCAGCTTCTTCACCTTGTCGGAAAACTCGAGGCCCAGGACGCCGAACTTGCCGTAGAGCTCGTTGAAGCCGAGGTCGGAGGCCGCGAACGCGGAGCGGGCCGTGACCAGAAGCGGAGCGGCGGCGGCGAGGCCAAGCATCGAACGGCGGCGCAGATCGAGTGAAAAGAGCTTTTCCATGAAAACCTCCTGAAACGGATTTCCCGGCCGAGACCCGGCCGGGAAGAGGATCGTAGCACAGGCTGCCCGCAGGCAGCCGGAGAGTTTAGTTCGTCTGCTTCACGCCGAGAGCGAAGGTATCGGCGAGAACCTTGTAGACGTCGCTCTGCTCCATGTAGCCCGTGAAGCCTTCCGAGCCGGGGCCGATGGCCTGCAGCACGACGTCGTCCACGGCGTGAACGCCGCTGTCGCTGCTCTTCGGGATATTGCCCTGAACGAAGACGGCGCCGGGAACATCCTTGTACTGTTCGTTGGCGACATATTCCTTCTTTTCGTTCTGGATGGCCGGAACGAACGGGCCATCCATCTTCGGACGGAAGGTTTCGTAATGGTCGGGGCCGTTGTTGGCGTTCAGGAACAGGCGGCGGGAGACGTCGATCCTGTCCGGATATCCGTCGCCGTTCTCGTCCTTGTAGTTCGGGAAGCCGGCTTCGGCATAGGTGCCGACCTTTTCGCGCATTTCCGTGCCCGGCTTTTCGTCGTCGACGGTGCCGATGATCGAAACGCCATGGGTGTGGTCGCCGGTGACGACGATCAGCGTGTCGGGATGGGACTTCTGGAACTCGCGGGCAAGGCCGATCGCCTTGTCGAATTCGATCGTGTCGATGACGGCGCGATCCCAGTCCAGCGGATGGGACATCTTGTCGATCGAGGAACCTTCGACCATCAGGAAGAAGCCGTTCGGATCGTTGGAAAGGCGATCGAGGGCGACCTTGGTCATTTCAACCAGGCCCGGCTGGTTCGGATACTTGTCGACGGTGCCCTTCTTCAGGAATTCGCGGTCAAGCGCGACGTCCAGGTTGCCGGGATGGAAGAGGCCGAGCAGCAGGCCGTTGGCCTTGGCGTTGGCGGCAAGCTCGTTCTTGTCCGTGGCGAGGCTGTAGCCGGCATCCTTGAAGAGCTTGATGTAGTCCTTGTCGTCCTTGCGCTTGGAACCGGCGACTTCCTTGGGGAGGAAGTAGGCGGAACCGCCGCCCAGCAGAACGTCCGGCTTGACGTCGAGAAGCATGCCGACGATCTCGGCCTTGTCGTTGCGGCTGCGGGTGTGGGAAACCACGGCGGCCGGCGTCGCGTCCTCGACCTCGGCGGTCGCGACGATGCCGATCGACTTCTTCGTCTGGCGGCGCAGGGCTTCCGCGATGGTCTCGACCTTCGGGTCGTCGAGCGGGTCGGCCGTGCGGTCGGCGTAAACGCCGATGGCGTTAACGGCGGTCTTGTGGCCGGTCATGTAGGCCGACATGGTGTTGGCCGAGTCGGTGGCGATGGCATTGGTCGCGGAGGTGCCGATGAACGCGGCCGGCGGGATATCGTCGAGGTTGAGGCGGCCGTTTGCCTTGCCCTCGGTCATGCCCTTGGACATGATGCGGGCAGCGGTGCGGTGGGCCACCGAAAGGCCGTCGCCGAGGAAGAAGATCACGTTCTTCGCCTTCGGGGCAGCGCCCGTGCCGTAGACGTTCCAGGTGACGCTCCTGGTTTCGGAACCGGCGGAGACCTCGACCTTGTAATCGCCGGCGTCGGCGATCGTCAGGCCGCGCAGGATGACGGCGGAACCGGCCACCTTGTCCTTCACCTTCTCTTCGGCGACGAACTGGACATCCTTGCCGAGAACGGCCTTGTAATCCTGGCCGTTGACGGTGATCTTGACGTCTTCCGGCTTCACGACGCTGCTGAACTCGACCTTGAAGTCGAACGGGGAGCCGGCGAGGATCGTGGCACGATCCAGCGGATAGACGGTAGCGGCCTGGGCAGCGCCGGAGAGTGCGGTCGAAACGACCAGGGCTGCAAGAAGCTTGCGCATAGTGACCTCACGAAAAGTTTAAAAGGAAGGCGAGGTCACCTATATCGGTGCGGCATGACACTTCCGTGACGCCGGCAGGGTATCGATATCGTATCGCGGAGCGGTCGAATCACGCCCGGAACGAAAGCCTGACAATTCGGGAAAACAAATCCTCAAAATAGAAAAGCCTGGCGCGGGAGGAGGGTGCGCCAGGCTTTAAACTCGATCGACAACTGGGAGGAGGAGGATGTTGTCGATCCGTATCCAGCGACGCTGGGAGGAGGAGTGCGTCGCTCGATGACTAAATATATATGCGAACCGATTAACCGCGCCAATCCACCCTGTTGCAATGCAGCAATGCATTGAGTGCAGGGCTGAGCAAATGCCCAGGCCGAATTCCATCGCCCGGCGGCGCTGTTTCGGGCACCCTCGATCACCCGGCCTCAAGTTGGCGGTATCCTTGACGGAAAACGTGGTCTATAGCGGATGCCCGAAGACAGGCGGATGGAGACGGACATGGCAGAGATTCGATATCATGAGGGCGATATTCCCGCGGCCGATGCGGCCCGCTACACGGGAGCGATCGCCATCGATACGGAAACGCTCGGCCTCGTGCCGCGCCGCGACCGGCTCTGCGTCGTGCAGCTCTCGCCGGGCGACGGTTCGGCCGACGTGATCCGCATCGCCGCCGGCCAGGGCCGCGCGCCGAACCTGGTCGCCATGCTCGCCGACCCGTCCCGGCAGAAAATCTTCCACTACGGCCGGTTCGACATCGCCGTGCTCTTCCATACGTTCGGCGTGACGACGACGCCGGTCTTCTGCACGAAGATCGCCTCGCGCCTTGCCCGTACCTATACGGACCGGCATGGGCTGAAGGACAATCTCAGGGAACTGCTCGACATCGACATCTCCAAGGCGCAGCAGCAATCGGACTGGGCGGCGGAGGTGCTTTCGCCGGCGCAGCTCGAATACGCCGCTTCCGACGTTCTCTACCTGCATGCGCTGCGCGACCGGCTCACCGAGCGGCTCGCGCGCGACAACCGCCTCGAATTCGCCCAGTCCTGCTTCGAATTCCTGCCGACACGCGCGAAGCTCGACCTGCTCGGCTGGGAAGAGGCGGATATCTTCGCCCATAGCTGATGGAGCAGCGTTACCGGGAACGCCCGCCCGCGCATGAAACGGGACCGTATCTGGAACCGCTGCGCCTTCTCGTTCGCGGCGCGCTGGCGCGGCTTCCCTGGTGGCTTTCCGAATTCATCCTCTTCGGCCTGAAACAGGCCTGGGCCTGCCTGTTCGCGGCGATCATGCTGGGGCTGATGCTCGTCACCAAATTCGTCTGGCAGCCGGGCTGGCCGATCCATCGCTACGATTTCCTGTTCATCGCGGCGCTTGCGATCCAGGCCCTTTTCCTGCGCCTCAGGATGGAAAGCCTGGACGAGGCGAAAGTCATCCTCGTCTACCATGTCACCGGCACGGTCATGGAGATCTTCAAGGTGCAGATGGGATCATGGGCCTATCCGGAACCGGCGATCGTCCAGATCGCCGGCGTACCGCTGTTTTCCGGTTTCATGTATGCGTCGGTCGGTTCCTTCATGGCCCGCACGATCCGCATCTTCGACATGCGGTTCACCCATTATCCGCCGATGTGGCAGACGGGGCTGCTGGCGACCGCGATCTACGTCAATTTCTTCAGCCATCATTATCTGCCGGATATCCGCTACATTCTTTTCGCCGCGACGGTGATCGTCTTCCGGCGGGTGAGCATCCATTTCACGACCGACCGGACGACCCTCAGCATGCCGCTGGTCGTGGCGGCGTTCCTGTCGTCGGCCTTCCTGTGGGTCGCGGAAAACATCGGCACGCTGACCGGCACGTGGATCTACCCGACGCAGAAGACCTGGCATGTGGTTTCGTTCGGCAAGCTGGGCTCCTGGTATCTTCTGCTCTATGTCAGCTTCGTGCTCGTCACGCTGGTCCTGAAGCCGCGACCTCCCAATTCTTGGTGGGATAAGTCCTAATGGCGCGGTAATATCCCGTTAACCCTCCGAAACTAGTTTTGCCGGTGGTGCAAAATCTCAACGAGACCGGACTCGGGCCATGTTGCTTCCCACCCAGCAGACTTACGGGCTTGCCGCGACCAGCGTCATGCAATCGATGCTCGACACCATCGAAGAGCAGCGCAAGAAAGAGGAACAGCAACGCACCGGCAAGGAACGCGATCCGGTTACCGAAGCACGGATCAGCGCCAGCGAAGAGGCCAGGCGCGCCAAGGAAAAGATCTCGTCGGCCCTCTTCGGCGTCAACCGCACCGATCCGAACGAATTGAAGATCGAGCTTGTCGACCGTCTGGCGGCCAAGCTCGGCATCGATACGGATCAGGCCCGTTCCTCCTACCAGCTCGGCAGGGCGCTGGAAGATACCCTGAAAAGCATGCTGCCGAACGCGGTCAGCGACCTTGCGGACGATCTCGGCCTGAAGGACATGGGCATCACCATGGACACGCTGCTCGCAGCCATCAAGAATCCCTACGGCGACGCCAACGAACGGCTGATGGAAGGCCTCAACCGCAAGGCCAACGGCGGCAAGCTCGGCACCGAGGTCGAACGCGTGGTGCAGCGCCTCGAGGACGTCGCCGATCCGAGGACGCTCGAGGAGCTGAAACTCGGCCCGCAGGGCTACGACCCTACCCGCGTCGAGGACGAGGAGACCCGCGCCGAGCGCCAGGACGATATCGAAGCCGCGGAAGCCGGCAAGAAGCTCGACGATGTCCAGAAGGTTCAGGACGTCATCGAGAAGACCAATGACAAGGCGGGAACAAGCACGGACGCAGAGGGCGCGGCCGATACCGGCACGCCGGTCGACGGAACCGCGCTGCTGTCCATCTTCGCCGCCGCGGCCGAGCAGGTCGCCAGTTCCGATACGGGCAAGGCCGCCGACAGCCTGGTTGCCGATCCCGCATCCACCGAAGACAAGATCGCAGCCTCAAGCGACATTCCGGTCGAAGGAGGAGAGGCGGCGCCGACAAGCGAGCTCAACGCCGATGCGATCGAGGAGCTTGCCGCCGACAAGGCGATCGAATCCCAGGCCCAGATCCTGCCGGTCCGCGTGGACGAGATCGGCATCTACGAGTTGTTGAAAAAGAAGTTGGCCGCGTGATCCCGCAATAGTCCCGCCTTCCCCCATCCGTATCGTCCGGGATCATCCTCGCTGACTCCGTTAGCGAAGCATTAACCTTTTTGCCGCAAGATATATCCTATCCATCGGCATTGGAGACGCCATGAGGCGTCACGGCCGCAGCGCCGTTTCGTTGCGAAAACACGAGAACCGCTAGCCGAGCTGTCCTGTCGTCAATCAGACATGGAGCGGACGATGCTGCCTCCGGTTCGTGCCACGTTGAGTTCCTTCGTCGATTATCAGGCGCAATCGCCCCAGCCGGTGCTGCGCCAGCGGATCGACGTCGCCAGCAACCCCGCCAGCGCCGAGACCACCGGCTCCATGCCGCTCTCGGGCGGGCGGCTGGACATCCTTTCGCTTTCGGCCCAGCTCCAGCTCGCACACGGGTTTTCCATCTTCGCCGAGACGGTCGGCAAGCTGATCAGGCTTCCCCGCCGCGAAGGCGAAGCCCTGCTGGACTATGCGCAGCGCCTCATGGAAGCCGTCAAGGCCATGAGCCCGGCCCAGCAGGCCGCGCTCGAACGCGCCCTCAACCAGCTCGTCAAGGGCATCTCGCTGCGGCTGCTGACCGAAATCCTCAACAATCCGGCCGGACCGGATGCGGCGCGGTTTGCCGTGAGGATGGAAACGGCACAGCTGCTCGACCGCGATCTTGCCGCCAGGGCGGTGGTCAGCTCCTACCGCCAGAACGCCGGCGCCGACCCGGCGATCATTCCGCCGCCGAGGCCGGCCAATGCCGGCGCGGCTCCATCCAGCCAGGCGGCCCAGCCCGGAACCGATGCCCACGCAGCTTCGCAGGCCGGGGCAACCGATACACCCGCCGCCGGGGCCGGCGATATCGGCGCGGGCGCCGCGGACGGCCAGGAGGCCCCGGTATCGGAAACCATCCTCTCCTTGGCCGGGACCAAAGCCGGAAGCGCATCCCGCGAGCCGGCCGCATCCGCCGCCGACATGGAAGCAGCCGCGTTCGCCCCGACTGGCGAAGACCAATTGCAGGCGGAGGGTAGTGCGGAAAGCGACGCGGCGACCGCGACCGGGCAGGACATCATTGCCGAAGAGGCCGAAGGCGAGACGCCCGGTCTTCTCGCAACCCGGGAGGACGACATGCCGGAGAGGTCGGCCGCCGCGCGGCATCCCGACGGCGGCGGAAGGGAGAACGCGCTCTCCGCGGCGGCCGAGAAACGCAACGCATCGCCGGTTTTCTACGACGGACCGGCGCTTGCCCGCCTTTCGCAGCGAAGCCTCGACCAGACGCGTCCGTCGGCCGCCGCCGACAGGGCGAAGCTTGCGACGCTGGCCGAATGGCTCGCGGAGGTTTTCGCCGACGGCAATAGCGAACTTCTGGAACCCTTGCCGGCCGCCGCCAGGACCCTGCCCGAGCAACTGGCCCTGGAGGAGCTGCTGGACGGCGAATCTCCGGCAAGGCCATTGCCGCTGCCGGGGGAAGAGACGGCCGCCCCCTTGTCCAGGCCGGGCGGACAGGCGGCAACGGAACCGGAGAACCCGGCGTCCGCCCGTTCAGCAGGCACGCCCGCCAATGCGGGCGGCCAGCCTGCCGGCGCACCGGAACCTGCCGAACAGCTCGCCCTTCCGCTGCCGCTGCCGCACGTCCTGCGCGAAGGCGTTCCCCTGCCCTACGTTCCCTACCCGCCCGAGGAGCAGGAAAGAGACCCGGAAGAGCGCAAGACGCGGGAGATATCGAAGACCGACGAGGACGGCGAGCAGCAGCATTCATCCGGCGAGCAGGCTTTCCACGACGAGAGGGCCGCCGAGGACGAAAGCGCGGAGACGCACGAGGACGCCGCCGGCGAAGATGCCGAGGATGCGAGCCGGGCGAACGATCTTTACTGGCGCATGGCCGGCTGGGCCTGATCCCCGGGGCCAGAACGAGGCCAGAACCGGGCGTCCGAACGGACCCGCTAAATCGACGCATCGTCCCTTCCGAAGATCGCTTCCGATCTTCGGGGCCGACGCTGTCGGCCCGGGGATGACGACGGGCAGCAAAAAACCGCCGGACTTTCGCCCGGCGGTTTTCGATTTCCGTAAAACGGCCGATTATTCGGCGTTGTTGCGGTTCTTCAGAGCCGCGCCGAGGATGTCGCCGAGCGAAGCGCCGCTGTCGGACGAACCGAACTGAGCAACGGCTTCCTTCTCTTCCGCGATCTCGAGAGCCTTGATCGACAGCATGACCTTGCGGTCCTTCTTGGAGAAGTTGACGACGCGGGCGTCGACCGTCTGGCCGATCGAGAAACGCTCCGGACGCTGATCGTCGCGATCGCGTGCCAGGTCGTTGCGGCGGATGAAGGAGGTGATGTCTTCGTGGTTGACGAGACGAACCTCGATGCCACCGTCGTTGACGGCGATGACTTCAGCCGAAACGACGGCGTTCTTGCGCAGGTCGCCGGAAGCGGCAGCTTCACCGACCGTATCGCGGCCGAGCTGCTTGATGCCGAGCGAGATACGCTCCTTCTCGACGTCCACATCGAGAACGACAGCCTTGACGACGTCGCCCTTGTTGAACTCCTCGATGACCTGTTCGCCCGGACGGTTCCAGTCAAGGTCGGAGAGGTGGACCATGCCGTCGACATCGCCTTCGAGGCCGATGAACAAGCCGAATTCGGTCTTGTTCTTGACTTCGCCTTCGACTTCGGTGCCGGCCGGATGCGAGTAGGCGAATGCCTGCCACGGGTTTTCCAGCGTCTGCTTGAGGCCGAGCGAGATACGGCGCTTGGACGGATCGACTTCGAGAACGACAACGTCGACTTCCTGGCTGGTGGACAGGATCTTGCCGGGGTGGACGTTCTTCTTGGTCCAGGACATTTCGGAGATGTGGATCAGGCCTTCGATGCCCGGCTCCAGTTCGACGAACGCACCGTAGTCGGTGATGTTCGTGACAGTGCCGGAAATCTTCTTGCCGACCGGATACTTGGCCGAGATGCCATCCCACGGATCGGACTCGAGCTGCTTCATGCCGAGCGAGATGCGGTGGGTTTCCTGGTTGATGCGGATGATCTGAACCTTGACCTGCTGGCCGATGGACAGGATCTCCGACGGATGGTTGACGCGGCGCCATGCCATGTCGGTGACGTGCAGCAGGCCGTCGATGCCGCCGAGGTCGACGAACGCACCGTAATCGGTGATGTTCTTGACGACGCCGTCGACAACCTGGCCTTCCTCGAGGTTCTGAACGATTTCAGAACGCTGCTCGGCGCGGGACTCTTCGAGAACCGTGCGGCGCGAAACGACGATGTTGCCGCGGCGCTTGTCCATCTTGAGGATTTCGAAGGGCTGCGGGTTGTGCATGAGCGGGGTGACGTCGCGGATCGGACGGATGTCGACCTGCGAACGCGGCAGGAAGGCGACGGCGCCGTCGAGATCGACGGTGAAGCCACCCTTGACCTGGTTGAAGATGACGCCTTCGACACGCTCGCCGGCTTCGAACTTGGCTTCGAGCTTGACCCAGCTTTCTTCGCGGCGGGCCTTCTCGCGCGAGAGGACCGCTTCGCCCAGCGCGTTTTCGATGCGCTCGACGTAAACCTCGACTTCGTCGCCGACCTTCAGCGAACCGTCCTTGCCCTTGGCGCCGAATTCCTTGAGCGCGATGCGGCCTTCGACCTTGAGGCCGACGTCAACGACCGCGACGTCCTTTTCGATCGCCGTCACGATGCCCTTGGCGACATAGCCTTCGGCAAGATCGGTCTTGGCAAAGGATTCTTCGAGGAGGGCTGCGAAGTCCTCCCGCGTGGGGTTAGATACTGCCATGAAATCTCCTGATGTGCCCATCTGGACACTCTTTGCGCCGGTGGTTCGCGTTGCACATGCCCAAAAGGCTCAAGTCCGCCTCTCTCATCCGGGCAATCCGGGGGAGGCAATCCGGCGCGGGGACTGACCTTCGGGCTATTTTCCGTTCAGGGCGGCGTCGATGATGGCCTTCGCCGCCTGAAACGCGGCCTCTATACCCATTTCCGAGGTATCAAGCAAGTGCGCATCCTCGGCGGGCTTCAGGGGGCTGTCGGCCCGGCCCATGTCCCGCTCGTCACGCTTCTTCACGTCCGCGAAGACCGCCTCGTAATCCGCCGTGCCGCCCCTCAAGAGGATTTCGTCATATCGGCGTCTTGCCCGCACCTCCGGCGAGGCCGTCACGTAGAGCTTCACCCCGGCATCCGGACAGACGACCGTGCCGATGTCGCGGCCGTCCAGGACCGTGCCCGGCTCCCTTCGCGAGAAGTCACGCTGGGCTTCGACCAAGGCCCGGCGGACGGACGGCATGACGGCGATTTTCGAGGCCGCTTCGCCGATGGCGTGGCTGGACAATATATCGCGGTCTAGGCCGGAAAGTTCGACCTCGCGCGCCATTTTCCCGGCAACGGCCTCATCGTCGAGCGGAAGCCCCGCATCGATCAGAGCCTTTGCGGCGGCACGGTAGGTGAGGCCCGTGTCGAGATGATGGAAACCGTAGGTCTCGGCGATCTTCCGCGACAGGGTGCCCTTGCCGGCAGCGGCCGGTCCGTCGATGGCGATGATCATTCCAGGCGTCAATTTCAAAGCTCAGGTGTTGCGCAGAGCGCCATAGTGGCGCACAAGCTCCGCCATATGATCCTGTCCGGGCATTTCATCAAGCCCCGCCGCGACACCTTCGCGATCGGCGGCCGGCCGGTTCTGGCTGACCTTCCACTTGCCTTCGATCCCGGCGATCTCGATCTCCACGCCGACAATGCCCTTCAACTGGGCGCGAATGAAATCCTCCGGCGCATCGCCGACGGACCACGGAACGCTGCGGCCACCCTCATGCTGGCCGGTGATGGCGTTGATCTGGGAAAGCAGCCAGCCGGCATCCTCGACGATGCGGGCCGGCCCCCTCGCCTGGACGATCGCATAGTTCCAGGTGGGCACGACCTTTCCGGTTTCCCGCTTGGTCTGGTACCAGGAGGGAGTCACGTAGGAATCCGCGCCCTGGAAAACGGCGAGAACCGGGGCGCCGTCGCGGATATCCTTCCACTGGCCGTTGGCGCGGGCAAGATGCAGCCTGAGCGTCCCCTTCGCGGAGGCTTCGGCATCCAGATGGAAGGGCACCGGATTGGCGAGCAGGCCGGAGGCGCCGGACGTGACCAGCAGTCCAAGCGGATGCACGCGGATCAGCGCATGCTGCGTGGCGAGGTCATCTTCACGAAAATGCGGCGGCTGATACATGGAATGCGTCCTTCGGCTCTGAAGGGTGGTCATTACCACAATGCCGCGAAACGATCACCCGTGCCGCATTGATGGAACCCATGAAAGTTTGTCTTTGACATCAATGAGGACAAGCCTTATGGGGACCGGCTTAGATTTTTCACCCCATAAGGCCGCTTGAAGCGGCGCGCCGATCCATTCGGCCATCCCCATGAGGCTCTGACTGTGGCAAAAGCGGAACTCGGAACCAAACGCACCGACCCCGATACCGGCAAGAAGTTCTACGACCTGAACCGTGATCCGGTGGTCTCTCCCTATACCGGCAAGTCCTGGCCGCTGTCCTTCTTCGAAGAAAACAGCGTGGCCGTGAAGATGGAACAGGCCGAAGAGGAAGACGTCCAGGAAGTCGATACCGAAAATCCGGAAGTCGAGCTCGTTTCCCTCGAGGAGGGCGACGATGCCGCCGGCGGCGACGACCTGCCGGATATGGGCGACGACGACGTCGATCTCGGCGATGACGACGACGATACCTTCCTCGAAGCCGACGAAGACGATGAAGACGACGACATGTCGGGCATCATCGGCGTTACCGGCGACGACGACGAAGTCTGATCGATTTCCGTTAAAGCCCGGCAATTCAATAAAAATTGCCGGGTGCACAAATTTCGGCTTGCACTCGGCGAAAACCGGAAGTAATAAGCCGCCACTCCAGAAGGCAGACGCCTTCGGAGTTCCCAGGACCGGAAAATACCGGACCACCCTGATGGGGCTATAGCTCAGCTGGGAGAGCGCTTGCATGGCATGCAAGAGGTCAGCGGTTCGATCCCGCTTAGCTCCACCAAATCCTTCCACGAAAACGAACAGTCTATCGCGGCGGAAGTTCGAACCTTCGCGTCCGGGGCCGGGCTATTTCGTCATCAGGGCGGACGGCGGATGTCCCGGCGGTTTATGACGCACACGCCGGCGAGGCGATGGCGGGCTTGAGAGGTTCTGCGCAGGGAGGCGGCGAAGACGGCGCGCCGCCTTGCGCTGCTGCACCGGCTCGTCAAGCGCCAGGGCGTCGGCCGCCAGTTCGTCGAGATGATGCTGCCGGCGGGCGGCGGCCATCTGCTGGACGACAATCGCAAATACCGCGGCGAGAACCGCTATGCAGGCCAGAATGAACAACAGAGCGACCATGGGGCGCCTCCTTGTTCCCGGATAACGCGGAGGACGGCGGAAAGTTCGGCGGGGCCGGGCCGTTTCCGCTCAATTTCGGTTCACATTGCCTTGCGTACACGCCGCCGTTCGAGCAAGGCCGCTCCCTGCAGCAACGAGGATGACGATCACGACGCGAATCTCAGGCATCTCTTCGAAAAAGACATAACCTGTGACCGCGACAAGAGCGATCGGCACCTGCTTCACCTCAAGGCCGGCATCCGCTTCGGCAGCCTGGCGGTGCAGGCTGCCGGCGAGGCGAAACTGCCGGCGGCCGAACAGGACGGGCGCCGGTCAGGCGATCGCCCGGTCGTTCCCGTCGAAACGGTGCTGTCTCGTTTTGTCCGGCGTCGCGAAAACCACGTCATCGGGGGCGTAGGCATGTTCGCCGAACAGGCGCACGGTGAGAAGGCCGATCGCCCCGGTTTCCAGGTAGACGATCGTATCGGCGCCCAGATGTTCCACATGAATCACCTTGCCCCTCCAGTCGCCGCTTTCGCGCGACAGGGCGATATGCTCCGGGCGGATGCCGATGGTTTTGGCACCCGCCTCCCCCAGCCGTCCGGCGGGGATGAAGTTCATCTGCGGCGAACCGATGAAGCCGGCGACGAAGATATTGGCGGGCCGGTTGTAGAGGTCCATCGGGGAGCCGACCTGCTCGATCGCGCCGGCGTTCAGCACGACGATCTTGTCGGCGAGCGTCATCGCCTCGACTTGGTCGTGGGTGACGTAGATCATCGTCGCCTTCAGCCGCCGGTGCAGGCCGGCGATTTCCAGCCTCGTCTGGACGCGCAGCGCCGCATCGAGGTTCGATAGCGGCTCGTCGAACAGGAACAGCTTCGGCTCGCGCACGATGGCGCGGCCGATCGCGACGCGCTGGCGCTGGCCGCCGGAAAGTTCGGAGGGGCGGCGGGCGAGATAGGGATCGAGCGACAGCATGGTCGAGGCCCTGGAGACGCGCGCGTCGATCTCGGCCTTCTCCGTGCCGGCCTGCTTCAGGCCGAGGCCCATATTGTCCTTCACCGTCAGGTGCGGATAAAGCGCGTAGGACTGGAAGACCATGGCGATGCCGCGCCTTGCGGGCGGCACGCTTGCCACTTCCTGGCCGTCGATCCTGATCGAACCGGAGGTCACGTCCTCAAGGCCGGCGATGGTGCGCAGCAGCGTGGACTTGCCGCAGCCGGACGGGCCGACGAAGATCACGAACTCGCCGTCCTTCACCTCGAGGTCGATACCCTTCAGCACCTCGTGGTCGCCGAAGGCCTTGCGGATGGATTTCAGTTGCAGCGAACCCAAGGGCGTCTTCCTTACAGATGAAACTTCAGAGGCGGACCGGCTTGCCGGTGCGCACGCTCTCGTCCGCCGCGAGGCAGATGCGCAGCGACTGCACGGCGTCGTCCATGTGGCGGCTCAGATCGATGTCTTCGCGGATGGCCTTCAGCACGTAGGCCTGTTCGAGATCGCAGAGCTTCTGGTGGTCCGGCTCGCCGGTCATCGGGAGGTCCTCGTCCGGACTTGTGAACCGGCCGTCCGGGCCGGTCCCGGCCGAATGGACGCGGATCACCGACGTCTTCGTGTGGGTGTCGATATCGTCGGACTTCGCCCTGGCGTCGACGAGGATCGAGACGGAGCCCCGCGGCGACATGACGTCCTTCACGAAGAAGGCCATCTCCGACATCATCGGCCCCCAGCCGGCTTCGTACCACCCGACCGAACCGTCCTCGAACAGGACCTGCATATGGCCGTAATTGTACATGTCCGGCGCGATCTCATCGGTCATGCGCAGGCCCATGCCACGCACCTCCACGGCCTTCGCGTCGGTGATCTGGCACCAGACGTCGACATAATGCACGCCGCAATCGACGATCGGCGGGGTCGTCTGCATCAGCGCCTTGTGGACCTCCCATTTGTCGCCGGAGGACTGCTGGTTGAGGTTCATGCGGAACACATAGGGCGGACCGAGCTTGCGGGCTTCGGCGATGAGCCGCGTCCAGGACGGATGGTGACGCAGGATATAGCCGACAACCAGCTTGCGGCCGTATTTCTTCGCGGCAGCGACGACGCGCTCGGCATCGGCGACGGTCGTCGCCAGCGGCTTTTCGACGAAGACGTGGCAGCCCGCTTCGAAAGCCATGACGGCGTAGTCGGCATGGGTATCCGAATAGGTGTTGATCGAGCAGAGGTCGGGCCCGGCCTCTCTCAGCGCGTCTTCGAAATCGGCGAAGAGCGGATAGGCGTCGAGCTCGGCCGGCAGGTCGCGCCTGGAGCGGTTGACGAGGCCGACGATCTCGAACCCCGGATCGTTGTGATAGGCGATCGCGTGGCTGCGCCCCATATTGCCGAGGCCGGCGACGAGGACGCGGATGGGGTTGGTGGAGGTCATATGCTTGTCCCTATGGCGTGCCATGCGGTCCCCTCACCCGGCCTCCGCTTCGCCCGGCCACCTTCTCCCCGCTGGATAGAGGGGGAACGGCGGCGCTGCGACATAACCCCTTCTACCCGGCGGGGAGAAGGTGCCGGCAGGCGGATGAGGGGGAGCAACGACTCCGCAAATCTCAAACCCATCACTTCACCGCCCCCGACGTAATCCCCCGGATCAGCTGCCGCGAGAAGATGACGTAAAGCACCATGACCGGCAGGATGGCGAGCGACAGGGCGGACAGCACGGCATTCCAGTTGGTCACGAACTGGCCGATGAACATCTGGGCGCCCAATGTCACTGTCTTCGTGCTTTCGCCGGGCGCGAGGATCAGCGGGAACCAGAGGTCGTTCCAGATCGGGATCATGGTGAAGACCGCGACCGTGGCCATCGCGGGGCGCACCAGCGGCAGGACGAGGCGGAAGAAGATCGCGTATTCCGAAAGCCCGTCGATGCGGCCGGCATTCTTCAGGTCGTCGGAGACCGTCCGCATGAATTCCGACAGAATGAAGATCGCCAGCGGCAGGCCCTGCGCCGTATAGACGAGGATGAGCGCGGTCAGCGTGTTGACGAGCCCCGCCGCCACCATGCCCTGCAGGATCGCCACCGTGCCGAGGCGGATCGGGATCATGATGCCGAGCGCCAGGTAGAGCCCCATCAGCGTGTTGCCGCGGAAGCGGTATTCGGACAGCGCAAAGGCGGCCATGGCCCCGAAAAGCAGCACGAGCGCGATCGAGACCACCGTGACGATCAGGCTGTTCTGGAAATAGCCGATGAAATCGCCCTGGCTCAGCACCGTCTGGTAACCGATCAGGCTGAAGCTCGACGGCGTCGGAAAGGCCATGGGCTCGCGGAAGATCGCGTTGCGGTTCTTGAACGAATTCACCAGCGTCAGGAAGACCGGGAAAAGCGCCACCAGCGTATAGGCGATCAGCGCCACATGGATGAGCGCGGTGCGCAGCGGAGCGGAACGGGCTTTCGACATGTCCGTACCTTTAGAACTGGTAGCGGCGCATGCGCCGCTGGATGACGAAGAGATAAAGCGAGACGCCGGCGAGGATGATGAGGAACATCACCGCGGCGATGGTGGCGCCCATGGAGCGGTCGCCCATCTGGTTCTGGAAACCGAAGAAGGTGCGGTAGAGCAGCGTGCCCAGGATGTCCGTCGCGCCGTTCGGGCCGGCAAGCGCGCTCTGCACCGTGTAGATCAGGTCGAAAGCGTTGAAATTGCCGACGAAGGTGAGCACCGAGACGATGCCGATCGAGGGCAGGATGAGCGGCAGCTTGATCTTCCGGAACTGGCTCCAGCCGGTGATGCCGTCGCATTCGGCGGCTTCCAGCACCTCGTCGGGGATGTTCAGGAGAGCGGCGTAGATCAACATCATCGGGATGCCGACATATTGCCAGACCGAGATCAGCGAGACGGTGACGAGCGCCGTTTCCGGCTTGCCGAGCCACGGGGCGAAAGCCCATTTCAGGCCCACCCAATCCATCATGCCCGGCGCGATGCCCCAGATGGGCGACAGGATGAGCTTCCAGATGAAGCCGACGATGACGAAGGAAAGAAGCGTCGGAACGAAGATCGCCGACCGGTAGAAGGCGGCAAACCTGAGGTTCGGCGCCGACAGCATGGCGGCGATCGCGATCCCGACCGGGTTCTGCACCACCATGTGGATGATGAAGAAGATGACGTTGTTGCCGAGCGCGTTCCAGAAATCGGCGGAAAGCCGCGGATCGGTGAACAGGGTGCGGAAATTGTCGAAGCCGACGAAGGCGAATTGCCCCTCGACCATGTTGAAGAGCGAAAGCCTCAGCGTCTCGATCAGCGGCAGGATCATCACCGCCGTATAGACGAGGAAAGCCGGCGCCAGGAAAATGAGGATATGCCACCGGGCCGGACGTTTCACCGGAGCGATCGCGGTATCGGTCATGTCGGTATCGCTCATGGCGCAATCCATTTCATTGGTGGCGTCTCTCACCACAGCAATTTCCGTGTGGGAAGGGAAGCCCCCTCATCCGCCTGCCGGCACCTTCTCCCCGGCGGGGAGAAGCGACATTGCCGTAACGCCTCCGCTCCTCCTCTCCCCTTGGGGGTCCGAAGGACGGGGCGAGACCCGTGGCTCGACCCCGGTCGGGGGGCCGAGCGAAGCGGAGGCCGGGTGAGGGGATATTCGCTTACTTCGCCGGCTTGTACCAGCTGTCGAGGCCCTTCTGGGTTTCGGCTGCGGCCTGGTCCGGCGTTTCCGTGCCGTTGATGACGTTGGCGGAAACACGCCACATTTCGAGATCGAGATTCGGCTGGCCGCGGCCGACGATCGCCGCGCTTGGACGGATCGTCGTCTTGCAGTCCTGGCGCCAGGAAACGAATTCCTGGGCAAGCGCGTCATTCATCTTCACGGCCGTGGAGTTCAGGCTGAAGAAGCCCGGCAGCGCGTTGGCGTAAAGCTCGGCGAATTCCGGCGAAGCGACCCAGGCGAGGAATTTCTTCGCGGCCTCCGGGTTCTTGCCCTTGGCGTTGAGGCCAAGACCGATGTCGTTATGGTCGGAGATGTAGCAGGTGTCGCCCGCCTTCCTCACCGGCGGGGGGAAGGCGCCCATCTCGAAATCGGCCTGAGCCTTGAACGGGGCGATTTCCCACGAACCGGCTGGATAGATCGCGGCGCGGCCGAGCGTGAAGAGGTTCTGGCTGTCCGGATAGGTCTGGGCCTCGAAACCGTCGCCGAGATAGGGCTTCCACCTGGCAAGCGTCTTGTAGGGCTCGACCCATTGCGGATCGGTGAGCTTTTCCTTGCCCGCGATCAGCGCCTTGCGGCCTTCCTCGCCCTTCCAGTCGTTCGGGCCGATGTTGTAGTAGCCCATCGTGGCCGCTTCCCACTGGTCCTTGGTGCCCATGGCGAGCGGGATGTAGTTGCCGTCCTTCTTGAACTTTTCGAGTACGGCGAAGAACTCGTCCTCGGTCTTCGGCACCTTCACGCCGGCTTCCTCGAAAGCCTTCTTGTTGTAGATGAAGCCGTGGATGACCGATGCCATCGGCACACAGAAAGTGGTCTTGCCGTCATCGGTGGTCCAGGCGGACTTGGCGACGTCGGAGAAGTTCGAAATGCCGGGCAGATCGTTCAGCGAGGCGAGCTGGCCCTTCTGGAACATGGCGAGCGACAGGTCGAACGGGCGGCAGGTGATGAGGTCGCCGGCGGTGCCGGCCTCGAGCTTGGCGTTGACGGCGGAATTGTATTCCGTGGGCGCCATCGGCGCGAAGGTCACCTTGATGCCCGGATTCTTGGCCTGGAAGGCCGGGATGATCTTTTCCTGCCAGATCGACAGGTCGTCGTTGCGCCAGCTCTCGATGGTGAGCTGCGCGGTCTGGGCCGATGCCATGCCCGCGGGCGCGAGCACGGTCGTTGCGAAAAGCATGCCTTTCAATATGCGGGTCATGACGTTCTCCCTCTTTCCTGCGCCTTCAGGCGCGTTTCACGGAACTCTTGGCCGCCTGCAGCTCATCGAGCGCAGCACGCAACACCTGGCCGGACCGGGCCAGCAATTCCTGCGCCTCCTCGACATTCCGCACGCCGACGGCGAGCAGAACGGCGACCTTCACCGAGCCATCGGCCGCTTCGAACCAGGCACGCGCCTCCTCGAAGCCGATCTCGGCGATCTCGGCGACCATGCCGGCTGCGCGGGCGCGCAGCTTGTCGTTGTCGGCGCGCAGATTGACCATATGGCCGTCATGCACATGGCCGAGCTTCACCGCGGCAAGCGTCGACAGCATGTTGAAGGCGATCTTCTGGGCCGTCGCCGCGCCCATCCGGGTCGAGCCGGCGACCACTTCCGGCGGCGTTTCCAGCAGGATGGAGACATCGGCCCCGTTAAACAGCCTGGCCCCGGCATTGTTGGCGATCGCCACCAGCCTGGCGCCCCGCGCCCTGGCGGTCTCGGCGACCGCGACCGTATAGGGTGTCGAACCGCTCGCCGACACGCAGATCACGCAGTCGGACGCCCCGATGATGTCCGCATCGCGGTGGCCGAGCGCCGGATCGTCCTCCGGCCCGCCGGGCAGGTCCGCGACCGCGGACAATCCGCCGGCGAACAGGACGGCGATCCGTTCAGGCGCAATTCCATAGGTGCCGGGCAGTTCGAGCGCATCGGCCATCGCGACAAGGCCGGCGCTGCCGGCGCCCGCATAAACAAGCCTGCCGCCCGACTTCAACGTTGCAGTTACCAGATCGGCCGCTTGGGCGATCGCCTGAACAGCGCGGTCGACGGCTCTCGCCGCCTCCTGCTGGCCGTCCGCCAGAAGCTCAAGGATTTTCACGGGCGCAAGCGCATCGAGCCCTTTCGCTTCCCGGTGTCTTTTTTCGGTGGCATTTTCGCGCATCCGTTTCTCCCTCTAACCAAAATGATGCCAAAAAAATACCAATTGTCCAGAAGCAAGGATTAACTTTCGTAAATGTGGAAGTAAGTCATTGAAGTATTTTATGAAATAATTTATTCCTTTCAGAGGCTTGTGAAAGGAAATTTTAAATACTGCAGATCGCTCTTGGTTAATGGTATTTTTTTGGTATCATAAACCATGGAGGTGCCCATGACGGAATATTTCATCGGAATAGACGGCGGAGGAACGAGCTGCCGCGCGGCGCTGGCTGACGGAAATGGCACCGTTCTCGGCCGCGGCAAGAGCGGGGCCTCCAATATTCTGACCGATCCCGACAATGCCCTGAAGCATATTGCCGAAGCGGCAAGCCTGGCGTTCGAGGCGGCCGGGCTGCGGCCTCGTCTTTCGTCCGCCTCCGCCACTCTCGGCCTTGCCGGCAACAATGTCGGCGATGCGGTGAGCTATGTGACGGCGCGGCTGCCTTTCCGTCAGGCCGACATCGTCTCGGACGGCGTGATCGCGCTTCAGGGGGCGATCGGCGACCAGGACGGCGCGATCGGCATCGTCGGCACCGGCACCATCTATATCATCCGGCATAACGGAAAGCTGCGTTCGATAGCCGGCTGGGGATTCCAGGTCAGCGATCTCGGCAGCGGCGCGCGGATCGGCCAGCTTGCGCTGCAGGAGAGCCTGCTCGCCTACGACGGCATCCATCCGATGACGGGGCTTTCCGAGGCGATCCTCGCCGGGTTCGGCAACGATCCGGAGGCCGTCGTCGATTTCGCGCGGCTCGCCAAGCCCGGCGATTTCGGCCGGCATACGCCGAAAGTGTTCGACTTCGCACGGCAGGGAGACGCGGCTGCGATCCGCATCCTGAAAACCGGGGCCGCCGGCATCGATGAGGCGCTCGACGCCGTGAACGGCATCACCGGCGGCAAGGGCCGCCTCTGCCTGCTTGGCGGGCTTGCCGCGCTTTATCCCGAATATATCGCCGAACGGCACCGCAAACGGCTTTCCGAACCGCTTGCCGATGCGCTGACCGGCGCCGTGGCGCTTGCCGTCAAGGCTTACGGCGCCCGGCTGGAGGTGCGGGCATGAACGAGACGCTTGCCGCAATCCTGCCGCTCGAAGGCCTGCAATCCGCCGGCACCGGCCCGCTCTACAGGAAGCTGCGCCAGAGCCTGGAGGATGCGATCCGCTCGGGCAAGCTCGGCCATGGCGACGCGCTTCCCGCCGAGCGGGACCTCGCGGACTATGCCAATGTCAGCCGCGTGACCGTCCGCAAGGCGGTGGACGACCTCGTCAAGGACGGGCTGCTCACCCGCAGGCACGGTTCCGGCACCTTCGTCGTCAAGCCCATGTCGCGCGTGCAGCAACCGCTGACCCGCCTCACCTCCTTCACGGAAGACATGGCCCGGCGCGGCCTCGTGACGAAATCGGAATGGCTTGAACGGGGCCTGTTCCACCCTTCCCCGGAGGAAATGATGATGCTGGGCCTCGCCCCGGGGACAAAAGTGGCCCGCCTCGGGCGCCTGCGCATCGCCAACGACATGCCGCTCGCCATCGAGCGCGCCAGCATCTCGGCGGAATTCCTGCCCGATCCCTCCGCGGTCGCCAACTCGCTCTACGCGGTGCTGGAAAAGAAGAACGCCCGGCCCGTGCGCGCCATACAACGGATATCCGCCTGCAATATGAACAATCCGGATGCCGGACTGCTGGCCGTGCCGATCGGTGCCGCCGGGCTGTCGATCGAGCGCGTGTCCTATCTCGCGTCCGGCCGCGTGGTGGAGCTGACCCGCTCGCTCTACCGCGGCGATGCCTATGATTTCGTGGCCGAGCTGTCGCTCGGCGAAAGCTGATAATTCGAGGAAACAACCATGCAGACCCATATGCGGCAAGAGATCAACGAGATACCCGAGGCGACCGCCCGCCTGCTGGAGCGGTCGGCCGCGGATCTCGCGGCGGCCGGCCGGGCGCTCCGCGACAAGGACCCCGCCTTCCTGATCACCATCGCCCGCGGCTCCTCCGACCACGCCGCGACCTTCATCAAGTACGCGGTCGAGCTTACGGCCGGCCGGCCGGTCGCGTCGCTCGGCCCTTCGCTCGCCTCGATCTACGGCGCGAAACTCAGGCTCGGCGGCGGTGCGGCGATCGCCATTTCCCAATCCGGCAAAAGCCCTGACATCGTCGCGATGGCGGAAGCCGCGACCGCAGCCGGGGCGGTGACCGTCGCACTCACCAACACGCTGCCCTCGCCGATCGCCAGCGCCTCGGCGCATGCGGTCGATATCAATGCTGGGCCGGAACTGGCCGTCGCGGCAACGAAATCCTTCGTCAACTCGATCGTCGCGGGCCTTGCGCTGCTTTCCGAATGGGTGGGCGACGAGGGACTGAAGACCGCCATCCGAAACCTGCCCTCGCATTTCGAGAAGGCGGTGAAGCTCGACTGGAGCGAGCTTGCCGGCGAACTCGGGGACGCGGAATCCCTCTACATGCTCGGCCGCGGACCGGCGCTGTCGATCGCCAGCGAGGCCGCGCTGAAGTTCAAGGAAACCTCCAACATGCATGCGGAGGCCTATTCCGCGGCGGAAGTGCTGCACGGCCCCGTCGCCCTGGTGGAAAAGCGCTTCCCCGTCGTGACCTTCGCGGCGCGCGATGCCGCCGAGGCTTCCGCCGTCGAGATCGCCGAGGCCCTCGCGGCCAAGGGTGCGCTCGCTTTCGCGACTTCCGACAAGGTGAAGGCGGCCCGCAGGCTGCCCTTCGTGGCGACCGGCCATCCGCTGACCGATGCGCTGGCGCTGATCCTGCCTTTCTACGGCTTCGTGGAAGCCTGGTCGCGCGCCAAGGGCTTCAACCCGGATGCGCCCCTAGCACTCAAGAAAGTGACCGAGACATTATGAGCACCGCCAAGGCCATCACCGGAGCCCGCATCTTCGACGGCGCTTCCTGGCACGAAGATGCCGCACTCGTTTTCGCCGGCGGCAAGATCGAGGCGATCCGGCCCCGAACGGAGCTTTCCGCAGGCGTCGAGACCGTCGATGCCGGCGGCGGGTTCGTCGCCCCGGGCTTCATCGACCTGCAGGTGAACGGCGGCGGCGGCGTGCTGCTGAACGAGGAACCGACCGTCGCGGGGCTTGTCCGGATCTGCGCGGCACATGCCAAGTTCGGCACGACCGGCCTCTTGCCGACCCTGATCACCGACACGTTCGAGATCACCGCCAGGACCGTCGAGGCCGGCAGGCAGGCCAAGGCGCAGGACGTTCCGGGCTTCCTCGGCCTGCATCTCGAGGGGCCGCACCTTTCGGTCGCGCGCAAGGGCGCCCATGACCCGAAGCTGATCCGCCCGATGGAAGAGAAGGATGTCGAGCTGATGCTGTCCTGCAAGGGCAGGTTCGACGCCATGATGATCACCATCGCGCCGGAAAACGTCACCACGGCGCAGGCAGCGCGGCTTGCGGAAGCCGGATTCGTGGTGAGCCTCGGCCACACCGACACGACCTACGAGGCCGCCCGGGATTATGCCGCCGCGGGCGTCCGCACCGTGACGCATCTCTTCAACGCCATGAGCCCGCTTGGCCACCGCCAGCCGGGCGTGGTGGGCGCGGCGCTCGACATCGGTTCGCTCCATGCCGGCCTGATCGCCGACGGCGTGCATGTTCACCCCGTCGCGATGGGCGTCGCGCTTCGCTCCAAGACCGGGCCGGGCAGGATCTTCATCGTCACCGACGCGATGTCGCCGATCGGCACGGACATGACGAGCTTCACGCTGAACGGCCGCGAGATCCTGCGCCGGGACGGACGCCTGACGCTTGCCGACGGGACACTCGCGGGCGCCGACATCGACATGATCTCCTCGGTCCGCTTCGTCCACGAAACGCTCGGTCTGCCGCTCGAGGAAGCGCTGCGGATGGCGTCGGCCTATCCTGCGGAAGCGGCCCGGCTTTCCGGCCGCAAGGGCGCCTTGAAACCGGGCCATGACGCCGATTTCGTGTTGCTCACCGATGGCCTCGGCATGAAAAGCACCTGGATCGGCGGCACGAAGGTGCATCAGGAATAGGATCAGCCGGCGACGGGAAAGCGTATCCCGACCCTGAGCCCCCTGCCCTCCCGGCCATCTGCGAGGGTCATCGCCGCGCCATGCAGGCGGGCGATCTCTTCCACGATCGGCAGGCCGAGGCCGGTTCCGCTCTTGTCGGTGCGGTCTCCCCTTTCGAAACGCTTCAATACGGCGGCCCGCTTTTCCGGCGGGATGCCGGGTCCGTCGTCCTCGACTTCCAGCACGGCGGCCCCGCCCTGCTGCCCGACGCGGACCGTCACCTCGGCGCCGGCGCCGGCATAGAGCAGGGCGTTGCCGATCAGATTCTTCAGAAGCTCGCCGAGCAGGAGCGGTTCGCCGGTGATCGCGACCTCGCCATCGCCTTCGAAACCGAGATCGATGCCCGCTTCCGCGGCGAGCGGCACATGTTCGGCCGTCGCGCCCTGCGCCAGCGCCGTCAGGCTGACCTTCTGCAGGGAGGCCGAGCGCGTGGCCGCATCGATCTTGGCCATCAGCAGGAGCTGGGCAAGGATGCGCTCGGCATCGGCGACCGCCTCGTCCGCCTTGCGGGCTGCTTCCTTCGCCTCGTCGAGCGAGGCGGCGCGCAGGGCCAGCGCAAGCTGGGTGCGGATGATGGCAAGCGGCGTGCGGAGCTGGTGGCTGGCATTGCCGGTGAAATGCCGGAGCGCCTCCAGGGCGCTTTCCAGGCGCACCATGAAGGAATTGACCGTATCGACAAGGCCCTGCACCTCGTTCGGCACATGCTCGCGGATGGGGTGAAGATCGTCCGGGCTGCGTTCCGCAATCGCCTCGCTGAAGCGGTAGAGCGGGCGCAGCGACAGCGTCACCGCCACCCAGACGATGACGGCGGCTCCCGCGATCATGAAGAGAAGGCGCAGCGCCGAACGGATCAGGATGGTGCGCGTCAGCTGCTGGCGGGCGATGGTGGTTTCGGCGACGGTGACGATGAAAGGCACCGAGTTGATGCCGGTCGAGGCGGACCGCGCCAGTGCCGCAACGCGGATCGGCTCCCCGCGGAAGGTGGAATTCTCGAAGGCGGCGGCCTGTCCTTCCCGGCGTGGGATGGACGGAAGGTTCTGATAGCCGGTGATGAATTTTCCGGGCGGGCCGTCGACCCGGTAGAACACCCGGTCCTGCGCCGCCGACGTCAGCATTTCCAGCGCCACATAGGGAATGTCGACTTCCAGCGATCCGTCCTCGGCGACGATCACGCGCTCGGCGATCGCCAGGGCCGAGCCGGCGAGCACGCGGTCGGAAACCTCGTTCGCCGTATCGACCGCCTCGTCCCAGGTGTCGATCATGGCGACCGTGCCGATCACCGCGGTGGAGGCCAGAAGCCAGGCGAGCAGCCGGCGCCGCAGCGAATAGGCGGCCGTTTGCGTCATCGGCGACGTCATGGGGCAGGCGCCGCCGCATCGAGATAATACCCGATGCCGCGGGCGGTCTTCACCGTCAGCCCGTGCGGCGCGAGGCGGCGGCGCAGGCGGCTTACATATTGCTCGATGGCGTTGGCGGAAAGATCGTCGTCGAAACCGGTAAGCGAGCCGATGATGGCGTCCTTCGACACGACCTTTCCGGCCCTCAGGAACAGAAGCTCCAGAAGCGCGATCTCGCGGGCGGGAATGTCGAGCGGGATGCCGCGGATGGAGAAGGTCCGCGAATTCAGGTCGAAAGTGACCCCGCCATAGTTCACGATCGAGCTTCTCAGGCCCGCCTGGCGGCGCAGGAGCACGCGGATGCGCGCCTCGAATTCCGATATGTCGAAGGGTTTTATCATGTAGTCGTCGGCACCGAGGTCGAGCCCCTTCACCCGCTCCTCCGGCGTGCCGCGGGCGGTCAGGATCATCACCGCAGCCTTGTTCTGGCGGGCGCGCATGGCGCGCAGCACGTCCAGCCCGTCCATTTCCGGCAGGTTCAGATCGAGGATGACGAGGTCATAGGTCTCGGCCGCGGCAACAGCTTCGGCGGAAGCCCCGTCCGAAACCGCGTCGACCGCATAGCCGCTGCCGCGCAGGATTGCCGTCAGCCCCTCGGCCAGCGCCCGATTGTCCTCGACCAGAAGAATACGCACCCGATGCCTCCCTTCCGGCCAGTCTACAGGCGCTGGACGGGGAAGTCACGAAGGGGGCCGAAGGGTTATTTCGAACGGCCGATATAGTCCATCTTGCCGACCGGAACGCCCTTGTGGCGCAGGATCGCATAGGCCGTCGTCACATGGAAATAGAAGTTCGGGACGGCAAAACCCAGAATGTAGCTCTTGCCCGTGAAGGTCGTGGAGCCGCTGCGGGTGGTGAGCACCACCTCGGCCTCCTCGCGGCCTGCCATGGCGGACGGATCGATACCCTTGAGGAAAGCCACGGTCCTTTCGATGCGGTCCTGCAGTTCCGCGAAGGTCGCCTCGCCGTCGGCCATGGGGAGGTTCTCGATTCCCGCCACGCGCACCGCCGCGAACCTGGCCGTATCGCTGGCGCGCTGGACCTGCGCGATCAGCGGATACATGTCGTCGATCAGGCGGGCCTGCAGCAGGTCCTTGTGGGACAGGCCTTTTTCGTCGGCATAGGCCTCGCCTTTCTTCAGGATCTCCGCAAGGTTGCCGAAGGCATTGATGAAGACCGGCACGCTGATATCGTAGAGCGAAAGCGACATGGTTCTGACCTTTGTTCGCAGCGGGCGCCAGCCCTCCGGCGCCTGAGAAAGACCGCCAACAGGTAATGGCGCCCGGCCGGAAAGCAAGCCGGCCGAAGCTGCATCCGCAAGACCGTGGCACGAATGCCACGCGCCGGCCGGCCGGCTTGTCCGGGCGGCCCGGGTGGGGCATTGTGGAGGCATGAAAAGGCTGCTTTTCCCTCTCCTCTGCCTTGCCCTTTCGCCCGCCCCCGCGGCGGCGGAAACGGCGCTGTTTCCGGCGCCTTCCGGCCGGAGCGACGCGCCCGTCCTGACCGTCTATTCCTCGCTCGACGAGCCGCTCGCCAAGCCGATGATCACCGGCTTCCAGCAGGCCAATCCGGATGTCGCCGTGCGTTACGAGGACATGCTGACCGGTGAGATCTACGACCGGATCGTGCGGGAGACCGACATGGGCGAGAAGACCGCCGATTTCGCCTTCTCCTCCGCCATGGACCTGCAGGTGAAGCTTGCCAACGACGGTTACGCGCAGCGCAGCGACCTGCCGATGAGCGGCCAGTGGCCGACCTGGGCGAACTGGCGCAATACCGCCTATGCCCTCACCTTCGAGCCCGCGGTCTTCGTCTATCACAAACCGAGCTTCAGGGATTTTCCGCCACCCTCCACGCGGGCGGAGTTCGTCGACTTCCTGCAGAAGCAGGGAGATGCAATCTACGGGCGGATCGGCACCTATGACATCGAGCGTTCCGGCGTGGGCTTCCTGTTCATGGCGCGCGACCAGGAGCAGTTCAGCGACATCTGGTCGGTGATCCGGGCCATGGGAGCGGCGGGCGTCAAGCTCTATTCGACCAGCCAGGCCATCCTGGAACGCGTCGCCGACGGGCGTTTCCTGCTTGGCTACAACATCCTCGGTTCCTATGCCGCCGACTGGGCCTCGCGTCATCCCGATGTCGGCATCGTGCTGCCGAAGGACTACACGGTCGTGATGTCGCGCATCGGCCTCGTCCCGCAGGCCGCAGCCGCGCCGGACCTCGGCAAGCGCTACCTGCAGTTCTTCATGTCGAAGGAAGGCCAGACGATCATGGCGCGCGAGCTGCAGATACCGGCGGTCAGCCCGGAGGTCGCGGGAAACAACACCGCCACGACGCTGCGGGAGATGCTGGGCGGCCAGTTGAAGCCCGTTCCCGTCAGCCTCGGGCTGATGGTCTATCTCGATCAGGTGAAGCGGGCGCGGCTGATCTCGCGCTGGAACGAAGTGCTGCGGCTGCAGTAGACCGAATTTCGGCGATTTCGTGGCATCCACCCCTTGTCAAACTCGAAGCCCGCGAAAAATGTCAGGTAGATGTCAGCTTCATATGCTGGCTTAGGTCTAATCGGCCCCCGTTTGGAGGCGGGGACCCGATCAACGACGGGAGGATTTCGGGCAGGCGGTTCTCGCTGTCCGTTCCATCTATCGTTTTGACAGGAAAACATGCGCGCCTCGCCGAGGCGCCAACGGAGGATCGACCCTTGAAACATTTCTTCCTCGCTTCCATTCTCGCGGGCGCGCTCGCACTGCCGGCCACCGCGGCCGACTATGCGATCATGGCTCCGGCAGCACCTGGGGGCGGATGGGACCAGACGGCCCGCACGATGCAGACGGCGTTCCAGCAGGAAAAGATCGCCGGCAACGTCCAGGTCATGAACGTGCCGGGCGCCGGCGGCACGATCGGCATCGCCCAGTTCGCAAGCCAGCAGAAGGGCAATCCGGGCGCCCTGCTGGTCGGCGGCTACGTCATGGTCGGCGCGATCCTGACCAACAAGTCGCCGGTGACGCTGAAGGACGTCACGCCGATCGCCCGCCTGACCGGCGAATACGAAGCGATCGTCGTTCCGGCCTCGTCCGACATCAGGACGATCGGCGACCTCGTCGCCAAGCTGAAGGCGAACCCGGGCGCCGTTTCCTGGGGCGGCGGTTCGGCGGGCGGCACGGACCACATCCTCGTCGGCCTGCTTGCCAAGGCGGCCGGCGTCGACCCGACCAAGATCAACTACATCGCGTTTTCGGGCGGCGGTGAAGCGCTCGCGGCGATCCTCGGCAGCCAGGTGACCGCCGGCGTCTCGTCCTATGGCGAATTCGAATCGCAGATCAAGGCGGGCACGCTGCGCCTCCTCGCCGTCTCCTCCGACAAGAAGATCGAAGGCGCCGACGCCCCGACCCTGAAGGAATCCGGCTTCGACGTGGTCGTCCAGAACTGGCGCATGGTCGCCGCCGCTCCGGGCCTTTCCGAAGAGCAGAAGAAGGCCGTGACCGCCGACATCGAGAAGCTCGCCAAGTCCAAGACCTGGCAGGACAACCTGAAGACCAAGGGCTGGACCGACACCTATCTCGCCGGCCCGGCCTTCGAGGAACAGCTCGCCAAGGACGTTTCCGCCACGGAAGCCATCCTCAAGGACATCGGACTGGTCAAATGAGCCTCGACAGCAACAAGACCGAGCAGCGCCGCCCAGACTGGGCGGCGCTTGCCATTGCCGCGGTCCTGGCTGCCATCGCGGCCGTGATCCTCATCGACGTATCCCGGCTGAAAGGCGCCAGCGGCTATTCGCAGGTAGGCCCGGCCACCGTGCCCGACTGGATCGCCTTCGCGCTGATCGGACTTGCGATCTGGACCGTGGTCGAGGCTTTCCGCGGCGATTTTCCGACGCGCGAGAAACAGGAAACCGGCCCCGTGATCTGGATCGTCGCCGGACTTGCCGCGCAGATGCTGCTTCTGCGCTTCGCCGGCTTCTCGATCGCCACCGGCGTCCTGTTCGGCCTGACGGCCGCGGGCTTCGGCAAGCGCAAGCTGTGGGTCACGATCCCCGTCGGCATCGTCATCTGTCTTTTCATCTGGCTGATCTTCGCCGGACTGCTGCAGCTTGCGCTGCCTGCCGGGCCGCTGGAACGGCTTTTCCTGTGATCGGGCCCGGAAAGTAGGACCATGAGCACATTCGAATTCCTTCTGCAGGGGCTTGCCTCCGCGGCGCAGCCGATCAACCTGCTCTACGCCCTTATCGGCGTGACGCTCGGCACCGCCGTCGGCGTGCTGCCCGGCATCGGCCCGGCGCTCACCGTCGCGCTGCTTCTGCCCGTCACCTACAGGCTGGACCCGACCGGTTCGCTGATCATGTTCGCGGGCATCTATTACGGCGGCATGTACGGCGGCTCGACCACGTCGATCCTGCTCAACACGCCGGGCGAGAGTTCCTCGATCGTCACGGCGCTGGAGGGCAACAAGATGGCCCGGGCCGGGCGCGGCGGGCCGGCGCTGGCCACCGCGGCGATCGGCTCCTTCGTCGCGGGCCTGATCGCGACGCTGGCGCTCGCCTTCATCGCCCCCTACATCGTCAAGCTCGCGCTGGTCTTCGGCCCCCGCGAATATTTCGCGCTGATGGTGCTCGCCTTCGTGACGGTCTCCTCGGCCTTCGGCGATTCCGCCCTGCGCGGCCTGACCTCGCTGTTCGTCGGGCTGGCCTTCTCCGTGGTCGGCATCGACCAGCTCACCGGCCAGAACCGGCTGTCCTTCGGCATACCCGATCTCCTCGACGGCATCGAGGTCACGACCATGGCGGTCGCCATGTTCGCCATCGGCGAAACCCTGTTCATCGCGGCCCAGGGCAACAGGGGACCCGAAACGGTGGAAGCCGTCAAAGGCTCCGTCTGGATGAGCGCGCAGGACTGGGCGCGGTCCTGGAAAGCCTGGCTGCGCGGCACCGTCATCGGTTTCCCGATCGGCGCCATGCCGGCGGGCGGCGCCGAAATCGGCACCTTCCTCTCCTATGCGACCGAAAAGCGGCTCAGCAAGCATCCGGAGGAATTCGGCAACGGCGCGATCGAAGGCGTCGCGGGTCCGGAAGCGGCCAACAATGCGTCCGCCGCCGGCACGCTGGTGCCGCTGCTGACGCTCGGCCTGCCCACCTCCGCCACGGCGGCGATCATGCTCGCGGGCTTCCAGCAATACGGCCTGCAGCCCGGCCCGCTGCTCTTCGTGACCAACCCGCAGCTCGTCTGGGGCCTCATCGCCTCGCTTCTGATCGCGAACCTCATGCTGCTCGTGCTCAACCTGCCGCTCGTCGGCCTGTGGGTGAAGCTGCTGACCATTCCGAAGCCGTGGCTCTATGCGGGCATCCTGCTGTTTGCGACGCTCGGCACGATCGGCGCCAACCCCTCGGTCTTCGAACTCGGCATGCTGCTGACCTTCGGCTTCCTCGGCTACATCATGCGCGTGTTCGGCTATCCGATCGCACCGGTCGTCGTCGGCCTCATCCTCGGGCCGCTTGCCGAACAGCAGCTCCGCCGCGCGCTGGCGATCAGCCAGGGCGACGTCACGACCCTGGTCCAGTCGCCGATTGCAGCCGCGCTGCTCATCCTGGCGGCGCTCGCCTTCATCATCCCGCTGATCCTGCGTGCGCGCGGACGCGGCGAAGTGCTCTCGCAGATGGCAGCAAGCGAGGACTGATCACATAACGCTGCCTTCAAACTCAAAAGCCCGGGCCCTGGCCCGGGCTTTCTTGTTGCATGGAACGCCTCAATGGCCGAAGACCGACCAGCCGGTCCTGGTCGCCAGCATTTCCAGCGCCAGCGAGCCGATGAGCGAATTGCCGTTGTGATTGAGGCCGGGAGACCACACGGCCACCGACGCCCGCCCCGGCGCCACGGCCAGGATGCCGCCGCCGACGCCGCTTTTCCCCGGCAGGCCGACGCGATAGGCGAAATCCCCCGATCCATCGTAGTGGCCGCAGGTCAGCATCAGCGCATTGATGCGCCGCGCCCGCTGTTTGGAAACCACGGTGTGGCCCGTCAGCGGATTGCGGCCCGAAGCGGCCAGGAAGAGGCCCGACTTCGCAAGCTGCGTGCAAGTCATGGCCAGCGCGCAGTGATGGAAATAGACGCCCAGCACATGCTCGACCGGATGGGTGAGCTTGTTGAAGGACCGCATGAAATTGGCAAGCGCGAAGTTGCGGTAGCCGGTCGCCTGCTCCGATTTCGCCACGTCCGGATCGATGGCGATGGTCTCGTCGTCGGCCAGATAACGCACGAAACGGACGATCTCGCCGATCGCCTCGCGCGGCGTGTGCCCGGCAAGCACGAGATCGCTCACCGCGATCGCGCCCGCATTGATGAACGGATTGCGCGGCTTGCCTTCCTCGTGCTCGAGCTGGACAATCGAATTGAAGGCGGAGCCGGAGGGCTCGCGGCCGACGCGATTCCAAGTGGTCTCGCCGTGTTTGCCGAGCGCCAGCGTCAGCGTGAAGACCTTGGAAATGCTCTGGATCGAGAAGGGCACGTCGGCATCGCCAGCCTTGAAGACCCGGCCCTCGACATCGATGATCGCCATGCCGAACCGCTTCGGGTCGACATGGGCAAGCTGCGGGATGTAGTCGGCCACCTTGCCTTCGCCCAGCCGTGGCGTCAGCTTCTCATGGATCTCGTCGACGATCGCCTGCAGATCTGCCATTCCATCACCCCGAATTCTGTTCCCGGTCGGGTTCTACTGATCGAAGGCGCTGCCGGAAAGATGGTTGCTGGCGGAAGCCTTCACCGCCCCGATCTCCGACCACAGGGAAGCGATCCTGGCCGGATCGACATCCGCCATGATGTCGCGCAGCCAGCCTTCGTGGGCCGCCGCCATGGCCTCGAACAGCCGGGTTCCTTCCGGCGTCAGCTTGGCGACAGTGACGCGCCGGTCTCCGTCCGGCGTCACGCGCTGCACGAAGCCATCGGCCTCCAGGCGTTCGACGAGGCCGGTGACATTGCCGTTCGTCACCATGGTCCGCTTCGAAAGCTCGCCCAGGCGCAGGCCGTCCTTTTCCCGGTAGAGCTGCGCCATCAGGTCGAACTGCGGAAGCGTGGCACCGAATTCGGCCCTCAGCCGACGGCGAATCTCATTGGTGATCAGCTTGGTGGTGGACAGCATCCGCAGCCAGAGACGCGTCTCCGGCTTGTTGCGCCCATGCGGGCCATGGGCGATCAATTCCAGATCGGCACTTGCCGCTTCACCTTCCATGACTTACACCCCGAGATATCGATCCTGCAGTTCCGTCGTCAGTTCCGCTGCCTTGCCGCTCCAGGCGCTTCTGCCGTTTTCAAGGATGACGCAGCGATCCGCAACGGGCAAAAGCTCGGAAAGCGTCTTGTCCACCACAAGAATCGAAAGGCCGTCCGCTTTCAGGCGCCGGATCGCCTTCCAGATATCCTGGCGGACGACCGGCGCAAGGCCTTCGGTCGCTTCATCGAGGATGAGCAGGCGCGGGTTGGTCATCAGCGCGCGGCCGATCGCCAGCATCTGTTGCTCGCCGCCCGACAAGGACCGGGCCATCTGCGCATGGCGCTCCTGAAGCCGCGGGAAAAGCCCGTTGACCCGCTCCAGCGTCCACTTGCCCGGGCGGGCGGCGGCCACGAGATTCTCATGCACCGTCAGGTTCGGAAAGCAGCGGCGGCCTTCCGGCACGAGGCCGATGCCGAGCCTTGCCACATGATGCGGCCGCTTTCCCCGGAGATCCATGCCACCGAGCCGGACCGTGCCGATGCGCGGCGGGTTCATGTTGCAGATGGCGCGGATGGTGGTGGTCTTGCCCATGCCGTTGCGGCCCATCAGCGCCACGGCCTCGCCTTCGGCGACGGACAGGTCGACGCCGAACAGCGCCTGGCTCGCGCCGTAGAATGCCTCGATTTTCGAAACGTCGAGCAGCATCAGGCGTGGTCTCCGAGATAGGCGGCGCGCACGGCGGGATCGCGGCGGATTTCCTCCACGGTGCCGGTTGCGATGATCCGGCCGTAGACGAGAACCGAAATGCGGTCGGCCAGCGCGAAGACCGCGTCCATGTCGTGCTCGACGAGCAGGATCGGCGCTTCCCTTCGCAGGGTATCGAGGAAACGGGTCAGCGATTTCGAGCCTTCCGGTCCCATGCCCGCCATCGGCTCGTCGAGCAGGAAGGCTTGGGAACGGAGCGCCAGCGCCATGGCGATTTCGAGCTGGCGGCGTTCGCCGTGGGAAAGCTCGGCGGCGGGGATGCGGGCACGCGCCGTCAGGCCGACGCGCTCCAGCATGGTCATGGCGGTATCGACCAGGCCCCTGTCGCGCATCACCGGCTTGAAGAACCGGAAGCTGGAGCCCTGTTTCGCCTGCACCGCCAGCATGACGTTGCGAAGCGCCGAAAACTCCGGCGCGATCGATGAGACCTGAAAGGTGCGGCCGAGGCCGAGCCTTGCGCGTTCGGCCCCCGTCTGCGCGCCGATATCCCGCCCGGCAAAGCGGATCGTACCGGAATCCTGCCTCAGCGTGCCGCAGATCTGGTGGATCAGCGTCGATTTGCCCGCCCCGTTCGGGCCGATCAGGGCATGGATTTCGCCCGGGCGAAGATCGAGCGTCACGCCGTCGGTTGCCCGGAGCGCACCGAAATTCTTCACGAGGTTGGAAATCTCAAGGACGGGTTCAACCATGTCTGGCCTTTCCGGCAAGCAGGCCCAGAAGCCCGCCGCGGGCGAACAGCACGACGGCAAGCAGGATGAGGCCGAGGAAGAACTGCCAGCGCTCGGTGAGGCCGCCGAGCGCATATTCGAAGGCGACGTAGAGCGCCGCGCCCGCCAGCGGCCCGAACAGCCGGCCGGTGCCGCCGAGGATGATCAGCACGATCAACTCGCCGGACATGTGCCAGGAGAGCATGGAGGGGCTGACGAAGCGGTTGAGATCGGCAAACAACGCGCCGGCCAGCCCGGTGATCATCGCGGAGATGACGAAACCGGTGAGCCGGATGCGGTAGGGCTCGATGCCGACGGTCGCGACACGCACCTCGTTCTGCCGCGCCGCCTGCAGGGCCGAGCCGAAACGCGAGGCGCGGATCAGCGCGAAAAGACCGACACCCAAAAGCAGGATCACGTAGCAGATCAGGAAGAAGGTCAGCGGCCGCATCGTGTTGACGCCGGGGAACTGGTTGCGGACGAGGATCGAAAGCCCATCCTCGCCGCCATAGGGGGGCCAGGAGATCGCGAAATAATAGACCATCTGCGCAAAGGCGAGCGTGATCATGATGAAATAGACACCCGAGGTCCTGAGGCTGATCGCGCCGATCGCCAGGCCGACGAGGGCCGAGAGGACCACCGCGACGATCCAGATCACCCACATCTGTTTCGTTCCGGACAGGCCGAACAGCAGCGGATCGCCCGAAAAGGCATGGGCCGCGAGAATGCCGGCGACGTATCCGCCGAGGCCGAAAAAGGCGGCGTGGCCGAAGGAGACGAGGCCACCGAGGCCGAGCGCCAGATTGAGGCCGGTCGCGGCGAGCGCGAGGATGGCGATGCGGGTTGCGAGCGTGATGTAGAACGGCTGGCCGAGCGCATTCGCCGCGAGGGGCACGGCGAGCAGCAGCGCCGCCAGAACGAGGTTGATGAGGGTTTCGCGGTTCAGGATCATCGTCAAACCTTGGGCCTCACGCATGCGCCGCGGGGAAGAGGCCGCGCGGCTTGACCGCAAGAATGACCGCCATGACGATATAGATCAGCATCGAGGCGGCGGCGGCGCCGATCATGCCGGCCTGGGCGGGCGGTACGAACAGAACCATCAGCTTCGGCAGCAGGAAGCGCCCCATCGTATCCGTTACGCCGACCAGCAGCGCGCCGAGCAGCGCTCCCTTGATCGAGCCGATGCCGCCGATGACGATCACCACGAAGGCGAGGATGAGCACCGGCTCGCCCATGCCGACCTGCACCGACTGGATGGCGCCGACCATGGCGCCGGCAAAACCGGCAAGCGCCGCGCCGAGCGCGAAGACGACCGTGTAGAGCGTGCGGATATCGACGCCGAGCGCACCGATCATCTCGCGGTCGCTTTCGCCGGCGCGGATGCGCATGCCGAGCCGCGTCCTCGAAATCAGCATGTGGAGGCCGAAGGCGACGACCGCGCCGGCGGCAATGATGGCGAGACGATAGACCGGATATTCCGTACCGCCGGGCAGTGTCAACGCGCCCTGCAGCAGCGGCGGAATGTCGAGATAGAGCGGAAACGAACCGAAGAGCCAGCGCGTGCCTTCGGAAAAGATCAGGATCAGCGCGAAGGTGGCGAGGACCTGGTCGAGATGGTTGCGGTCGTAAAGCCTGCGGATGACGACGAGTTCAACGATCGCGCCGGCCGCCGCCGCTGCGACCAGGCTGGCGACCAGCCCGATCCAGAAGGAGCCCGTCCAGGCCGCCACGGCGGCGCAAGCGAATGCGCCGACCATGTAGAGCGAGCCATGGGCGAGGTTGATCAGGCCCATGACGCCGAAGATCAGCGTCAGCCCGGCAGCCATCAGGAACAACATGACGCCGAGCTGCAGGCCGTTCAGCAACTGCTCGAAAGCAAGTGCGACAGTCACGACGAAGCCTTAGATCTTGCAGTCTTTGGCGTAGGCGTCGCCGTGATCGGCGAAGATCTTCTCCACCGTCTTGTTGGTGAGGACGCCATCCTGCTTCACCACTTCCGTCAGGTAGATATCCTGGATGGGATGCTGGTTGGTGTTGAACTTGAATTTGCCGCGCGGCGACTGGATATCCGCCTTCAGGAGTTCGGCGCGGAAAGCATCCGCATCCTTGACGCTCGCCCTGGAGGCGGCCGACAGGATGAGCTGTGCGGCGTCATACGCCTGGACGGCATAGATCGACGGCAGGCGGTTGTATTCCTTCCTGAAGTCGGCAAGGAATTTCTTGCTGGCCGGATTGTCGAAATCCGGCGCCCACTGGCCGGAGGCCTTGGCGCCGAGAGCCGCGTCGCCGATCGCCGGCAGCACGTCCTGGCTGAAGGAAAAGCCGGGGCCCATGACCGGGATCTTCACGCCCGACTGGGCGAACTGCTTCATGAAGGCGATGCCCATGCCGCCCGGCAGGAAGACGAAGATGCCGTCTGCGCCGGATGCCCGCATCTGGGCGATTTCGGCGGCGTAATCCGTCTGGCCGACCTGGGTGTAGACTTCCGATACGAGCTCGCCCTTGTAGTAGCGCTTGAAGCCCGTCAGCGAATCCTTGCCCGCCGGATAGTTCGGGGCGAGGATGAACATCTTCTTGAAGCCCTTGTTGGCATATTCGCCCATCGCCTCGTGCAGGTTGTCGTTCTGGTAGGCGGCGTTGAAATAGAGCCTGTTGCAGTTCACGCCGGCAAGCTGGGCCGGGGCGGCATTGGTCGACACGTAGAACTTGCCCTGCGCCACGGCGCCCGGCGCGACCGCCATCAGGAGGTTCGACCAGACGATGCCGGTCAGCACGTCCACCTGATCGCTCTGGATCATCTTGTCGGCGATCTGCACGGCGAGTTCCGGCTTCTGGGCATCGTCTTCCGTGACGACCGTGATGTCCTTGTTGCCGGAATTCTTGATTGCCAGCATGAAACCGTCGCGCGTATCGATGCCGAGACCGGCGCCGCCGCCCGAAAGCGTGGTGATCATGCCGATCTTCAGCGGCTCGGCGAGAGCGAGGCCGGAGACGCTGACGCCCAATGCCAGCGTCGCGGCAGCAAGCAGTTTCTTCATGTGACGAACTCCCGTTTGTTGTTGTAATCGTTCCCGATGCCTTCGGTGGACATGGAATGTCCGCCGGGTCATCTTTGTCTTCCACATTTGCGTGGAAACTTCCACTCTACGTGCGCGGCAAAATGCAACCGTCGTCGAGTACGGTCAGGCCGAAAGCTTCTGCTTCAGGCGGAAACGCTGGATCTTGCCGGATTCGGTTTTCGGCAGCGCGTCGGTGAAGACGATCGAGCGCGGATATTTATAGGGCGCAATCACGCCCTTGACGTGGTTCTGCAGGAGTTCCACCAGCGCGGCGCTCGGCTCCACGCCCTTTGCCAGCACGACATGCGCCTGGACGATCGTGCCGCGTGCATCGTCGGGCGCCCCGACCACGGCGCATTCCAATACGGCGTCATGCTTCAGGAGCGCCGCCTCCACCTCCGGCCCGGCGATGTTGTAGCCGGCGGAAATGATCATGTCGTCGGAGCGGGCGGCGAAGTGGAAGTAGCCCTCCCCGTCCTGCACGAAGCTGTCGCCCGTCAGGTTCCAGCCGTTCCTGACATAGTCCTTCTGCCGCTCGTCGGCGAGATAACGACAGCCGATCGGTCCCTTGACCGCCAGCCGGCCGACCGTGCCGCGCGGCACTTCCTTCATGTCCTCGTCCACGACGATCGCCTCATAGCCGGTGAGCGGCCTGCCGGTGCAGGCGGGCTTCAGATCGTCCAGGCGGTTGGAGATGAAGATGTGCAGCATCTCGGTGGCGCCGATGCCGTCGAGGATCGGCTTGCCGGTCTTCCTCACCCACTCCTCGAAGACAGGCCCCGGCAGGGTCTCCCCGGCGGAAACGGCGATGCGGAGCGAGGACAGGTCGGCGCCCGCATCCATCGCGGCCAGCATGGCGCGATAGGCGGTGGGCGCAGTGAAACTGATCGTCGCCTTGTAGGTCTCGATGATCTCGACCATTTTCGGCGGCGTCGCCTGTTCGAGAAGCGTCGCGGCCGCGCCGAAGCGCAGCGGGAAGACCGCAAGCCCCCCGAGGCCGAAGGTGAAGGCGAGCGGAGGGGAACCGACGAATATGTCCTCCGGCGTCACGCCCAGCACTTCCCTTGCATAGGCATCGGCGATGATGAGGATATCGCGATGAAAGTGCATGGTCGCCTTCGGTATCCCGGTGGAACCGGACGTGAACCCGAGCAGGGCCACGTCGTCGCGACCGGTCTTCACCGCATCGTAACGCACGGGCTTGTCGAGCGCGGCGCGATCGAGCTCGGCATCGTGATTGGCCGTGCCGTCGAAGCCGATGACCTGGATCAGGAACCGGCTTTCCTTGGCGGTTGCGACCAGTTCGTCCATCAGGCGCGTATCACAGAGCGCCATGGAGATTTCGGCCTTGTCGATGATCTTCGCCAGTTCGCCGGCGCGCAGCATCGGCATGGTGTTGACGACCACCGCGCCCGCCTTCGTCGCCGCCAGCCAGCAGGCGACCATGGCCGGATTGTTGGCAGAACGGATCAGCACGCGATTGCCGGGCTTCAGGCCGTAATCCTCGGTCAGCGCCCGGGCGATGCGGTTCGTCCAGTCGGAAAGTTCCTTGTAGGTGCGGCGGCGACCGTTTCCGATAAGGGCGGTATGATCGCCGAAGCCGCGATCCACCATGCGGTCGGTCAGTTCAACCGCCGCGTTCATCCATTCCGGGTAATCGAAGTCCTTGAGCCCGATATCCGGCCACAGGTCCGGCGGCGGAAGATTGTCGCGGGCAAACGTATCCTGATGGCCTGACGGTCCCAGCATTTCTCAATTCCCCAATTTCTTATCGATGCGGCTTTTTGCCTTTTATTCAGAATTACACCGCTGCTCCCGGGTTGCAAGAGAGAAATTTTAAGTTTGTAATAATTCGCCGGATGGCCGGCATGGAAGCCCAAACCGGCTTCCATGCCGGCGACGGCGATGCCAGTATGCGGCCCGGGCCTGCACAACCGCGCCCAAGGAGAGAAAAGACGATGCGCCACCGGATCAGCGACTGGGACAACGCCTATGCCAACGGCATCAATATTCCCCAGGGCGACCGCTGGCCGGCAGCCTGGGTCGAGCCCGCGCGGCGGTATCGGGAAGAGCTGGCCGCGGCTGGCCGTGCGAAACTCGGCCTCGCCTATGGCGAAAGGCCTCGCAACCGGTTCGATCTCTTCCTGCCGGAGGACACGCCGGAAGGCCTCGTCGTCTTCGTGCACGGCGGCTTCTGGATCGGCCTCGACAACGGCTACTGGTCGCATTACGCGCAGGGCGCCGTGGCGCGCGGTTATGCGGTCGCCATGCCCTCCTATACGCTCGCTCCCGAAAACCGCATCGCCGGCATCACCGTCGAGATCGGCAAGGCGGTCGAAGCGGCAGCCGGCGCGATCGACGGGCCTGTCCGGCTGATCGGTCACTCGGCGGGCGGGCATCTGGTGACGCGGATGATCTCCGCGACGTCACCCTTGCCGGAGGCGGTGCGCGGCCGCATCGCCAATACCGTCTCGCTTTCCGGCCTGCACGATCTCAGGCCGCTCATCAACCTCTCCTCGAACGCAAGGATGCGCATCGACCGGGAGGAAGCCTACGAGGAGAGCCCGGCGCTGCTGGAGCCGCTGCCCGGCGCCCGGGTGACCTGCTGGGCGGGAGCCGGCGAACGGGCGGAGTTCATCCGCCAGAACGCACTTCTTGCCAGCATCTGGAAAGGACTGGGCGCGGAGACGGAGGCCGTCGAGGAGCCGGACAAGCACCATTTCAACGTGCTCGACGGGATGGCGGACCCGACCCATCCGCTGATGAAGGCTCTTTTCGCCTAAAGAGAAGCGGCGGCGCGCGCGGCCTGGTCGTAATGGCCGGAAAGCGCCCGCAGGCGGGCTGCGACTTCCGAGAGCGATTCCGCCGATACTTCGGTGGCCAGCACCGAACGCACCAGGAGGCTCTCGCGCATCGCCTTGTAGCGCGCGCAGGCGTCGGCGCCGGCCTCCGTCGCCATGACGAGCTTTTCCTTGCCGCGCCGGCCGGACTTGATCAGCTTCAATCGTTCCAGTTTCTTCAGCGCATAGGTCACGACATGGGTATCCTCGATGTTGAGGACGAGCGCGATGTCGGCCAGCGTCTTCGGCTTGTTGCGGCTGTTGATGTTGTGCAGCACGAGGATGTCGACGGGGGAGAGATCGGACACGCCGACCGCCGCCATGCAGCGAACCATCCAGCGATTGAACGCGTGGTTCAGCATGATCATGCCGAACTCTATCTCCGACAGCGCCGGCAAGGCTCCGCTCGCCAGATGCCCGGAGGAAACGATGGGGCCGAATTCGTTCTTGTCCGACGACATCGGGTTTTCTCCTGTCGAAGACGCTGCAGCGCTTATTTTCCGCCCTCTCAAATCACATCTTCCCGGAAGCGTCCAGAACGGCGGCAGCCGAAATGCCGGATGAAGCCGCGCTTTTACAATTAAATAATTGACGTTTTATCGACAAAATGTTCCCGTGTCGCAACTCTGGTTCCAAGGAGAGGCGGGATATGGCCGACAACAGGTGGGATTTCTGGATCGATCGCGGCGGCACGTTCACCGATATCGTCGGACGGAAACCGGATGGAACGCTCACGGCCCACAAGGTGCTGTCCGAAAATCCCGAGGCATATCGCGATGCGGCGGTGCAGGGCATCCGCGAGCTTCTCGGCATACCGAAAGGCGCCCCGATCCCGGCCGATGCCATCGGCGCCGTGAAGATGGGAACGACGGTCGCCACCAATGCGCTCCTGGAGCGGAAGGGCGAACGCACCCTGCTCGTCACCACGCGCGGCTTCCGCGATGCGCTGGCGATCGGCTACCAGGCCCGCGCCGACATCTTCGCGAAGCAGATCGTCAAGCCGGAACTGCTCTACAGCGCCGTCGTCGAGGTGGACGAACGCGTGCGCGCCGACGGCACCGTCGAGGCCGCGCCGGACGAGAAAGCCATCCGCGGGGAGCTTCAGGCGCAGTTCGACGCCGGCTTCCGCGCCCTCGCGATCGTCTTCATGCATGCCTACCGTTTCCCCGCCCACGAACGGACCGTCGCCGGGATCGCCCGCGCCATCGGCTTCACCCAGATCTCCGTCAGCCACGAGGTTTCACCGCTGATCAAGCTGGTCGGCCGCGGCGACACGACGGTGGTCGACGCCTATCTCTCGCCGATCCTGCGCCGCTACGTGGAGCAGGTGGCGGGCGAACTCGGCACCGGGCTCGACGCCGCCGACGGCCAGGGTGCGCAGCTGATGTTCATGCAGTCCTCCGGCGGGCTTACCGCCGCGCGGCTGTTCCAGGGCAAGGACGCGATCCTGTCCGGCCCCGCCGGCGGCGTGGTCGGCGCCGTGGAGACCTCGCGGCTTGCGGGCTTCGACCGGATGATCGGCTTCGACATGGGCGGCACCTCCACCGACGTCTCGCATTACGACGGCGAGCTGGAGCGTTCGTTCGAGACGGAAGTCGCCGGCGTGCGCATGCGCGCGCCGATGATGTCGATCCACACGGTTGCGGCCGGCGGCGGCTCGATCCTGCATTTCGAGAACGGCCGTTTCCGCGTCGGCCCGGATTCGGCCGGCGCCAATCCCGGCCCGAAGGCATACCGTCGCGGCGGCCCGCTGACCGTCACCGATGCGAATGTCATGCTGGGCAAGCTCTCGCCAGGACTTTTCCCGGCGATCTTCGGACCGGACCGCGACCAGCCGCTCGATGCGGATGCGGTGCGCACGGCCTTCGAAGACATGGCCAGGGTGATCGGCGACGGCCGGTCGCCCGAAGAGGTGGCGGACGGCTTCCTCGCCATCGCCGTCGAGAACATGGCGAACGCGGTCAAGAAGATCAGCGTCCAGCGCGGTTACGACGTCACGCATTACGTACTCACCTGCTTCGGCGGCGCCGGCGGCCAGCACGCCTGCCTGACGGCCGATGCGCTCGGCATCTCGACCGTTCTGATCCACCCGTTCTCGGGCATTCTTTCCGCCTACGGCATGGGGCTTGCCGATATCCGCGCCACCCGACAGCGCACCGTGTCGCAGGGGCTTTCAAAAGCGCTAGCTTCGCTCGGCCCGACCCGTGACGAGCTCACCTCCAGCGTTGTCGGGGAAATGGCCTCCCAGGGCGTTTCCGGGGCCGAGACGGGTGTCCTGCATCGCGCCCACCTGCGCTACCAGGGCACGGATACGACCTTGCCGGTCACGCTCGGCGACGCGGCCGGGATGACGGCCGCTTTCGAGACCGCGCACAGGAAGCAGTTCGGCTTCATCTTCGAAAACCGCGAGATCATCTTCGAAGCCTACGAGGTCGAGGCGGTCGGCGGCGGCGCGAACCCGGTGGAACCGCAATCGGCGCTCGACAGCGCCGCGCCGGATGCCGCCGAAGAGACGAAATTCTTCTCCGGCGGCGCATGGCGCGAAGCGCCGGTCTATCGCCGCGCCGACATCCGGCCGGGGGCAAGGGCGAACGGCCCCTGCCTGATCGTCGAACCGCATCAGACGATCGTCGTGGAAGAGGGCTGGGCTTTCGAGATCACGGGATTGAACCACGTCGTGCTGAAGCGCGTCGCCGAGCTTTCGCGCGCCAAACCAATCGGCACCGAGGCCGACCCGGTCCTGCTCGAAGTGTTCAACAACCTCTTCATGTCGATCGCCGAACAGATGGGCGTGACGCTGCAGAACACCGCGTCCTCGGTCAACATCAAGGAGCGGCTGGACTTCTCCTGCGCCGTCTTCGACGAGAACGGCGCGCTGGTGGCGAATGCCCCGCACATGCCGGTGCATCTCGGCTCGATGGACCGTTCGGTCGAAAGCGTCATCGCCCGGAACAAGGGCAAGATCCGCCCCGGCGACGTCTTCGCGCTGAACGCGCCCTATAACGGCGGTACGCATCTGCCGGACATCACCGTCGTGACCCCGGTTTTCGACGAGACCGGCCAGAAGATATTGTTCTACGTCGCCTCGCGCGGCCACCATGCGGATGTCGGCGGCACCGCGCCGGGTTCGATGACGCCGCTTGCGACGACGGTCGACGAGGAAGGCGTGCTGTTCGATAACGTGCTCCTGGTCGACCGCGGACGGTTCGACGAAGCAGGCATCACCAGGCTCCTGTCCGACCACCCCTACCCGGCCCGCAACGTCGCCCAGAACGTCGCCGACCTGCGCGCGCAGATCGCCGCCAATGAAAAGGGCGTGCACGAGATGCGCAAGATGATCGCGCAGTTCGGGCTTCCCGTGGTGCAGGCCTATATGGGGCATGTGCAGGACAATGCGGAGGAAAGCGTCCGCCGCGTTCTTGCGAAGCTCAGCGACGCGGAATTCTCCTATGCGACCGACCAGGGTAGCGTGATCCGGGTGAAGATCACCATCGACAAGGCCAGGCGCGAGGCGACCGTCGATTTCACCGGCACCAGCCCGCAGAGGAGAAACAATTTCAACGCACCGGAACCGGTGACCCGCGCCGCCGTGCTCTACGTCTTCCGCGTCATGGTCGAAAGCTCGATCCCGATGAATGCCGGCTGCCTCAGGCCGATCCGGATCGTCGTGCCGGAAGGCTCGATGCTGAAGCCGCAATATCCGGCCGCTGTTGTCGCGGGCAACGTGGAGACCAGCCAGCATGTGACCAACGCGCTGTTCGGCGCGCTCGGCGCCATGGCCGCGAGCCAGGGAACGATGAACAACCTGACCTTCGGCAACGCCACCTACCAGTATTACGAAACGCTGTGCTCCGGCTCGCCGGCGGGCGTTTTCAACGACGGCAGGGGTTTTGACGGCACGGACGCCGTGCATGTCCACATGACGAATTCCCGCCTTACCGACCCGGAAATCCTCGAAACCCGCTATCCGGTATTGCTCGAAGACTTCCACATCCGCGACAATTCCGGCGGCAGGGGGAAATTCTCGTCCGGCAGCGGCACGAAGCGGACGATCCGTTTCCTGGAGAAGATGGATTGCGCCATCCTCTCCTCGCACCGGACGATCCGGCCGCATGGTCTTGCCGGCGGCGAGGCGGGCGAGATGGGCCGGACGACGGTGCGCCGTCTCGACGGCAGCTTCGAGGAACTCGGCGGCTGCTCCCAGACGGTGATCGGGCCGGGCGAAGCGGTGACCGTCATCACGCCGACCGCAGGAGGCTATGGCAAAGCGAAGTGATCTGCCGTAACCGGAGATCATGACGAAGCAAGTTGCGATCATCGGCGGCGGGCCGGCGGGGCTCATGGCGGCGGAAGTGCTTTCCGCCGCGGGTCATTCGGTGACCGTCTACGAGGCCATGCCGACCTTCGGGCGGAAATTCCTGCTGGCCGGCAAGTCCGGGCTCAACATCACGCATTCCGAGGACTTCGCCAGGTTCGGGGAACGTTTCGGCGCGGCCCTTCCGCGGCTGCAGCCGGCGCTCGATGCCTTTACGCCCCAGGACGTGCGGGATTGGGCGGCCGGCCTCGGCGCCGAAACCTTCATCGGCACGTCGGGCCGCGTCTTTCCCAAGGTCATGAAGGCCTCGCCGCTGCTGCGCGCCTGGCTGCGCCGGCTGGAGGCACAGGGCGTGACGCTGAAGACGCGCCATCGCTGGACGGGACTTGACGGCGACGGCCATCGGTTGACGACGCCCGAAGGCGATCTGCTCATCCGGCCGGATGCCGCCCTGCTGGCGCTCGGCGGCGCGAGCTGGCCGCGGCTCGGCTCTGACGCCGCCTGGGTGCCGCAGCTCAGGGCAAAGGGCGTGGAGATCACCGATTTCCAGCCGTCCAATTGCGGTTTCGACACCGCCTGGAGCGCCACGTTTCGCGAACGCTTCGCCGGCGCGCCGCTGAAGTCGGTGACGACGACGTCGGATGCGGGCACATTCCAGGGCGAATTCGTGATCTCAAAACACGGGATCGAGGGAAGCCTCGTCTATGCCCATTCCGCCGCGTTGAGGAACAGGCTCGCAGAGCATGGCCATGCCGCGCTCGTGGTCGACCTGATGCCGGGCCGAAACGCCGAACGCATCGGCCGCGATCTCGCCCGGCAGGACGCCAAGGCAAGCTTCTCCAACCGGCTGCGCAAGGGAGCCGGTCTCGAAGGCGTGAAAGCCGCATTGCTGCGGGAACTCGCGCCCGGCTCCAACCGCATGAGCCCCGGTGAACTGGCGGCGCTGATCAAAGCCCTGCCCATCCCCCTTCTTCATACGCGCCCGATCGCGGAAGCCATTTCGTCGGCCGGCGGCGTGAGCTGGGCCGGTCTCGACGGAAACTACATGCTGAAATGCCTGCCGGGGCTTTTTGTCGCAGGAGAAATGCTTGATTGGGAGGCCCCAACGGGTGGTTATCTGCTGACTGCCTGTTTCGCCACGGGCCGCGCCGCCGCAAAGGGTATCGAAGCCTGGCTTCGTGCATGACCGGGCCGGCGCGGCAGGGCGGATTTGCCATTTTTTTTCTACTTTTCGGCGATCAAGTCGGATCGATGCCATCCCGACGTGATCGCTGCGGATTTTCGAGGCGGAAGGGGCCTCCATGACCAGAGAAAGACGACGCTACATCATCAGAAGAAGACGGACTGTCACAGGCCTCGCGCTCGTCGCGGCAATCTCCTTCGTCGCGGGCATGACCGACGCCGTGGGCCTGCTTCTTTCCGGCGACTTCGTCTCTTTCATGACCGGCAATACGACGCGTGCCGCCCTTTCCTTCGCCGGTGGCGATTACACCCATGCGCTGATTCTGTATTTCGCCCTCTGGGTCTTCGTCATCGGCAACGCGCTCGGGATCGTGCTTGCACATACGCTTTCGGCGCTCAGGACCTTCGTGGTCCTTTCCGGCGTGGCCGTGACGCTTGCACTGGCCGCAAGCCTGCCGGAAACGGAATATCCGCGCGTGCAGTTCTATCTGGTCATTCTGGCCATGGGCATGATCAATGCCACCGTGGAACATATCGAGGGCCTGCCGATCGGCCTGACCTATATCACCGGCGCCCTCTCGCGTTTCGGCCGGGGAATCGGCCGCTGGATCGTGGGAGACCGCAATCCGGCGGGGTGGGTCATCCAGACCGTTCCCTGGACGGGAATGGCCTGCGGCGCGGTGGCCGGAGCGTTCGTGACAAAATACATGGGCAACGGCGCCCTCTGGGTGGTCGTGCTGGCGGTCGTCTCCCTGGCCTTCGTGACCATCTTCCTGCCGCGCCCCCTGCATCTGCACTTTCACCAGCAGCCGGCAAACCCGGCCAGGCGCCGCGCCTGACCCTTATTATCAGAAGACCGGATGTTCCTGCTTTCAAAACTGTTCTGGGTCTTCGCCCAACCGCTCTCCGCCGCGTTTCTCCTCGCGGCAATAGCGGCCCTCCTGTGCTTTGCCGGGTGGCGAAGATCCTGCGGGTTTGCAGCACTTGCCGCGGCCCTGACGCTGTTCGTCACGCTGTTCACCACGACGGGAGCGGTCGCGCTGCAGGTCCTGGAGGCACGCTTTCCGAAACCCGCGCAGGAGCCCGACCATCTTTCCTGCATGATCGTGCTCGGCGGCGCGCTCGACAATGAAATCAACACCGCGCGCGGCGGCTTCGAGCTCAACCAGGCGGCCGACCGTTTCGTGGAGGCGATGCGGCTTGCGCGCAACCACCCGGAGGCCCGCATACTCATTTCCGGCGGCGACGGCTCGATCAGCGGCGGATATGAAGGAGAGGCCGAGACATCGGAACGCCTGTTTTCCGCCTTCGGCATTCCGGCCGACCGGCTCGTGAAGGAAAACAGCTCCCGCACGACCTATGAGAACGCGCTCAACACGGCCGAACTCCTGAAGAGCCGGGGGCTGGAAAACTGCCTGCTGATCACGTCCGCCTACCACATGCCGCGCTCGATCGGCCTGTTCCGCAAGGCGGGGATCGAGGTCACGCCTTGGCCGGTGGACTATCGGACGAGCGGCATCGCCGCCCTTTCGCCGGATTTCACCCAGCCCTCGCTCAACGCGCAGCTGACCACGACCGCCGCGCGGGAATGGATGAGCCTGACGGCCTATTACCTTGCCGGGCGGATCGGCGACATCTTTCCGGGATGATTATTGCTTCGAGATCGTGACGAAGCGGCCGCCGCGCACGCGCACGCGCATTTCGCAGGGCACCGCGTCGGTGCGGTCGCAATAGCGGGGGTGCATCTTCAGCACGAAGACCATGTTGCCGAAATACTTGACGAAGTCGTAGCCGTATATCTGCGCGGTGGCGATCATGATGTAACCGCCTTCCTTGGCCTGGATGTAGAAATTGTAGGGGCAACCGTCGTTGTTGCAGGCCGGTCCCCTGTTGCCGTCGCAGACCAGCTTGCTGTGGTCCGACACCAGGTCGACGATGCCGTCATTGTTGATGTCGAACCGCTTGATGAAGTCCGGCTCGAACTGGGCGATCTTGCACTCGGCCCGGAAATGGTCCTTCTCGTAGATCTCCGGATCGCTGACGAGCTCCTGCTGCGCAAGGGACAGGGCCGGAACCAGGATCAGCGCCATTGCCTGGACGAATACGATCAGGAGCTTCTTCACGGCACCACCTTCCGCAAATTCATCTGTTCACGGCGCCTGCCCGCAGATGACGGGCGCGATCACCGGCGGTTATGATACAGGCTTGCGCTTGCGCGACGCTGGATCGCGGCGACGGCATCAGCCCGGAATCGAGATCGGGATCGATCGTCGGAAAGCGGCATTGCGTGGTTTCAATGATCGGGAGCATTTCCCGTGCGTCCAGCTGCGCGCACGGATGTTCCGGGGACGCTGGGGATTTGCATGTCCTTGCTGACGATTCTCGACTATGCCGGCATCGCGGTGTTTGCGGCGACGGGTGCGCTCGCCGCCTCCCGCAAGGAACTCGACCTGATCGGCTTCCTCTTTCTGGCGGCCGTCACCGGGCTTGGAGGCGGCACGCTTCGCGATATCATCCTTGGCCGGACCCCGGTCTTCTGGGTGCTCGACCCGACCTATATCCTGATCTGCGTGACCGCCGGCATATTCGTCTTCTGCACGGCGCATCGCGTGGAATGGCGCTACCGCCTGCTGATATGGCTCGATGCGGTCGGGCTTGCCGCCTACAGCGTGCTGGGCGCGGCAAAAGGCCTCGCCGCGACGGACTCGCCGACGATCGCCATCGTCGCCGGCACGCTGACCGCCGCCTTCGGGGGCATCCTGCGCGACCTGCTTGCCAACGAACCTTCGGTGTTGCTCCGGCCGGAAATCTACATTACCGCGGCCCTTGCCGGCGCCGGCGGCTTCACCGCCGCCCACGCGCTCGACCTGCCGCTGCAGGTCAGCTCGGGCTTCGGCGTCATCGTCGCCTTCGCGCTGCGCGGCGGCGCCATCCATTACGGCTGGACGCTGCCGCGTTACAGGCCTCGCCCCGGCCGTCATCCCGACGAGGCGATCAAAGGCAGCAGAAACAGGAAATAAACCGGCCGTGTCAGGCTTTCTTTTCGCGAAGCCGGATGATCACGTCGACATGGGCGATTTCCATGCCTTCCGGCGCCTGCGGGAGATTGCCGATCTCCAGATTGCTGACCGGGATATCGAGCACCTCGTTGCGGCCTTCCACGAAGAAGTGGTGGTGATCGGAGATGTTGGTGTCGAAATAGGTCTTGGTGCTTTCGACCGCCAGGACACGAATGAGCCCGGCCTCGGTGAACTGGTGCAGCGTGTTGTAGACGGTTGCCAGCGAGACGGGGACACCCGCGGTCGTCGCCTCTTCGTGCAGCTCCTCGACGGTCAGGTGGCGGTCGCCCTTTGCGAACAGGAGGTCGGCGAGCGCTACGCGCTGCCTCGTCGGCCGCAGACCGCAAAAGCGCAGTCTCGTCTCGATGTCCGTAATGGCTTCTGCCATATTTTGCCCGTCAGCTCCTGCCGTTCACCCGCATGTCAGGTATCTTGACTTTCCGATATAACTTTTACGGTCAGCACTTTCAATAGTTTCCGGAGGATACGGACCGGGACTTGGCCAAAAACGCGTTATTTCCTTCACAAGCCTCTGGTTTGCGCCCATAGCTTCCTATATGCGGACCTGAACAGACGAATGTTCCAGCGCTTGGCAGCTTTCCCCAGAGCGGAGCGCACGGTCATCGTCACGCTTCAATTTCGAGCGATCTTGCAATAGTGGTTCTGAAACAAAAGGTCGAAGGTTCAACGGGGGGAACGGAAATTTATGGCACCCAGACAGTCCAGCTTCTCTTACGAAGAAATCCTAACCTGCGCACATGGCGAACTTTTCGGGCCTGGCAATGCGCAATTGCCCCTGCCGCCCATGCTGATGGTTCACCGCATCACGGATATCTCGGAAACGGGCGGCACCTTCGACAAGGGCTATATCCGCGCGGAATACGACGTGCGCCCCGAGGACTGGTACTTTCCCTGCCATTTCGAGGGCAACCCGATCATGCCGGGCTGCCTCGGCCTCGACGGCATGTGGCAATTGACCGGCTTCTTCCTGGGCTGGCTCGGTGAAGAGGGCCGCGGCATGGCGCTTTCAACCGGCGAAGTGAAGTTCAAGGGCATGGTCCGCCCGCACACCAAGCTTATCGAGTACGGCATCGACTTCAAGCGCGTCATGCGCGGCCGCCTGGTGCTCGGCACGGCCGACGGCTGGCTGAAGGCGGACGGAGAAACCATATATCAGGCGACCGACCTTCGCGTGGGTCTGTCGAAAGACAAGACGGCCTGAAACCGCATTCAGGCGGCTGACGAAAACAACAAAGGTTTGATCAGATGAGACGGGTAGTTGTCACGGGTCTTGGTATCGTATCCTCGATCGGAAGCGATGCCGCCGAAGTCACCGAATCCTTGCGTCAAGCAAAATCCGGCATTTCATTCTCCCCCGATTTTGCCGAGCACGGCTTCAGATGCCAGGTCTGGGGCAGACCGACGCTCGACCCGACCGACCTCGTCGATCGCCGGGCGATGCGCTTCCTCTCCCAGGGCGGCGCCTGGAACCACGTCGCCATGAAGCAGGCGATCGCCGATTCCGGCCTGGAAGAAAAAGACTATAGCCAGAACGAACGCACCGGCATCATCATGGGCTCGGGCGGACCTTCCACGCGCACGCTGATCGAGGCCGCCGAAATCACGATCAAGAACAACAGCCCGAAGCGCATCGGCCCGTTCGCGGTGCCGAAGGCCATGTCGTCCACGGCATCCGCGACGCTCGCCACCTGGTTCAAGATCCATGGCGTGAACTACTCGATCTCGTCCGCCTGCTCCACCTCGGCCCATTGCATCGGCAATGCCGCCGAGATGATCCAGTGGGGCAAGCAGGACGTCATGTTCGCCGGCGGCCACGAGGACCTCGACTGGACCATGTCGAACCTTTTCGACGCCATGGGCGCCATGACGACCAAATTCAACAACCAGCCGGAAAAGGCCTCGCGTGCCTATGACGTCGACCGCGACGGTTTCGTCATCGCCGGCGGCGCCGGCGTTCTGGTTCTGGAAGAACTGGAGCATGCCAAGGCGCGCGGCGCGAAGATCTATGCCGAACTCACGGGTTACGGCGCCACCTCGGACGGTTACGACATGGTCGCGCCTTCCGGCGAGGGCGCGGTGCGCTGCATGCGCCAGGCGCTTGCGACGGTGAAGGGCGAGGTGGACTACATCAACACCCACGGCACCTCGACCCCGGTCGGCGATTCGAAGGAGATCGGCGCGATCCGCGAAGTGTTCGGGGACAGGATTCCGCATGTCCAGTCGACCAAGTCGCTCACCGGCCATTCGCTGGGCGGCGCCGGCGTGCAGGAATCGATCTACAGCCTTCTGATGATGCAGGAGCGCTTCATCGGCGAGAGCGCCCATATCGAAACCCTGGACCCGGAATTCGAGGGCGTGCCGATCGTGCGCAAACGCATCGACGACGCCAAGATCGATATCGCTCTTTCCAATTCCTTCGGGTTCGGCGGCACCAACGCCACGCTCGTCTTCCAGCGTTACAACGGATAATTCCATGACGGGATTCATGCAGGGGAAACGCGGCCTGATCATGGGGGTCGCCAACAATCACTCGATCGCCTGGGGCATATCCAAGGCCATCGCCGCCCAGGGCGCGGAACTCGCCTTCACCTACCAGGGGGAGGCTCTCGGCAAACGCGTCAAGCCGCTCGCCGAGGAGCTCGGCTCCGATTTCATCGTCCCCTGCGATGTCGAGGACATCGCCTCGGTCGATGCCGCATTCGCGGCCATCCGGGAACGCTGGGGCGCGCTCGATTTCGTCGTGCATGCGATCGGCTTTTCCGACAAGAACGAGCTGAAGGGCCTCTACGCCGATACGACGCGTGAAAACTTCAGCCGCACCATGGTGATCTCCTGCTTCTCCTTCACGGAAATCGCCAAGCGCGCCGCCGAGCTGATGACCGATGGCGGCTCCATGCTGACGCTGACCTACAACGGCTCCCAGCGCGTCATCCCCAACTACAACGTTATGGGTGTGGCCAAGGCGGCGCTGGAGGCTTCCGTCCGCTACCTCGCCGCCGACTACGGCCCGCGCGACATCCGCGTCAACGCGATCTCCGCGGGACCGGTGCGGACGCTCGCAGGCGCCGGCATTTCCGATGCCCGCGCGATCTATTCCTGGAACCAGAAGAATTCGCCGTTGCGGCGGACCGCCACCATCGAGGATATCGGCGGTTCGGCCCTCTATCTCCTGTCCGATCTTTCCCGCGGCGTGACCGGCGAGGTCCACTACGTCGATGCCGGCTACAGCATCACGTCGCTGCCGACGCTGGACCGGCTGCGCAAGGCGGATGCGGAGTGATTTCCAATGACGAAAGTCACGTTTTCCGTCACCAAAAATACACATCATAATGCGCATTTCCTTGTTTCCTCAAGCAGGATCATCTATCTTCGCGGTTAGGGAGCGGGGTGGCGATGGAGCGTAATAGCCATAAAATCATCGCCCGCTTGAAACGCGAAGGCTTTGAATTGATTTCTGCAAGAGGATCTCACCACAAGCTTCGCAGGGGTGCGCAAACGATCATCGTTCCGCACCCGAAGAAGGATTTGCCGATTGGCACCGCGCCTGCGATTGCCAAGCAGGCCGGATGGATTTGAGGTGAACCGGTGAAATACTTCATGGCTCTCGTCCACAAGGATAATGACAGCGCCTTTGGGATCAGCTTCCCGGACCTGCCCTCGGTCTTTTCTGCGGCGGATGTGGAAGAGGATCTGACCGCCAATGCGATTGAAGCACTTCGGCTTTGGGCCGAAGACGCGGCCCTGCCCGAGCCATTCTCCTACGGCGACCTCATGGCCCGCGCGGAAATCCGTGCGGAGCTTGCGAAGGGTGCGTTCCTGGCCCGCATCCCATTCATCGAAGATGATACCAGGGTCGTGCGCGCCAACGTCACGTTCGAAAAGGGAATGCTGGATGCGATAGACGCGGCCGCAAGGGGACGCGGCCTCACACGCTCCGCCTTCCTCGCGAGTGCTGCCCGCAAGGAAATCGAAGCAGCCTAAATCCTATTTCCGCGCCCACAGAACCTTATAACGCGCATTGCGGCAGGTTTCACCATGCTCGCGGAACCCTTCCGCCAGGACCGGCTCATAGGGCAGGCCGCGGTTGGCGACCAGCAGCAGCCGGCCGCCATTCTTGAGCGCCGATGCCGCGCCGCGGATCATCGCCTTGCCGATCTCCGGATCGGCCGCCTGCGCCTCATGGAAGGGCGGATTCATGACCACGAGATCGTATTTGTCCTTCACCGGCTCGCCGCCGAGATCATGCCAATGGAAACGGGCATCCAGGCCGGGGCAATTGCGGGCGAGATTCCGTCTGGCGAATTCCAGGGCCCGGTGGTCGGCTTCATAGAGGTCGATACGGTTCACGCGCGGCGAGCTTTCCGCCAGCATCACGGAGAGATAACCCCATCCGGCACCGAAATCGGCGGCATTGCCGTCGAAATCCGAAGGCAGGCGACCGGCAAGCAGCTCCGATCCGGCATCGACCCGGTCATGGGAGAAGACCCCCGGCGCGGCCTCGAAACGGCCGTCCACCAGCACCGTCGACTTCTTCAATGCCTTGATCGCCGCCCCGGCATCCTGCGGCCGGGCGAACCAGATGGCCACGCCGTGATATTTCGGCGTGTAGTCGATCTGCAGGCCGAGCTTCAGAAGCGTGTTGCGGAGCGGCTGGATGCCGTCCTCCTTGCCACCGGCGATGACGACGATGCCGCCTGCCCTGACGCGCTCCAGCGCCTCGGCCACGCGATCCTCGTTCTCGCCGCGATGCTTGCCGCACAGAACCAGCGCGAAGTCGTAGTCCGCGCCCTCGGCATCCGGAAGCGCCCCCTCGCGCAGGCCGCGGAACAGCGGCCGGAAGGGCTGCACGGACGTGATCTCGCCTTCAAAGCCGTCCGGCAGGACGTTGCCGCCCTCGGCGCCGAGGAAAAGCACGCGCTCGCCCGCAGCGGGCAGCGGAACCGCTTCCGTGACGAAAGGATAGAAAAGGGTCTTCAGGGCGTCGCGGTTCATTGTCGTCCTCTGGGTCGTCCTCTGGGTCATCCACCGGCTCGCTCTTCGAGCCGGTCTCGGGAGCGCTTCGCTCCGATACAGAAAAAGGCGCGGAAAGACTTCCGCGCCTCGTTATTGGTCAAGGAGAGGGAAGCTTACTCGGCGGCTTCGCCGTCGGACTTCTTCTCTTTCTTTTCCTGCGGAATTTCCTGGCCGGTGGCCTGGTCGACGACCTTCATCGACAGGCGAACCTTGCCGCGCTCGTCGAAGCCCATGAGCTTGACCCAGACCTTGTCGCCTTCCTTGACGACGTCGGTCGTCTTGGCAACACGGTCGGCGGCGAGCTGCGAGATGTGCACGAGGCCGTCGCGGGCGCCGAAGAAGTTGACAAAGGCACCGAAGTCAGCGGTCTTGACGACCGTACCTTCGTAGACCTGACCGACTTCCGGCTCTGCGACGATCGAGTGAATCCACTTGCGGGCCGCTTCGATCTCCTTGGCGGAGGAGGAAGCGATCTTGACGGTGCCGTCGTCCTCGATGTTGATCTTGGCGCCGGTCTTCTCGACGATCTCGCGGATGACCTTGCCGCCCGAACCGATAACTTCGCGGATCTTGTCGACCGGGATGTTCATCACTTCGATGCGCGGCGCGAACTCGCCGAGCTGGCCGCGGCTTTCGGTGATCGCGTTCGCCATTTCGCCGAGGATGTGCTTGCGGCCACCCTGCGCCTGGCTCAGCGCGACACGCATGATCTCTTCCGTGATGCCGGCGATCTTGATGTCCATCTGCAGCGAGGTGATGCCGTCGGCGGTGCCGGCGACCTTGAAGTCCATGTCGCCGAGATGATCTTCGTCACCCAGGATATCGGAAAGAACCGCAAAGCGGTCGCCTTCCAGGATCAGGCCCATGGCGATGCCGGCAACCGGCTTCGCCAGCGGAACACCGGCATCCATCAGCGCCAGCGAGGTGCCGCAGACGGTCGCCATCGAGGACGAACCGTTGGACTCGGTGATTTCGGAAACGACGCGCAGCGTGTAGGGGAACTGCTCCTGGCCCGGCAGCATCGGATGGATGGCGCGCCATGCGAGCTTGCCGTGGCCGATCTCGCGGCGGCCCGGAGAGCCCATGCGGCCGGTTTCGCCGACCGAGAAGGGCGGGAAGTTGTAGTGGAGCATGAACTGCTCCTTGTACATGCCGGTCAGGCTGTCGACATACTGCTCGTCTTCGCCGGTGCCGAGCGTGGCGACAACCAGCGCCTGGGTTTCGCCACGGGTGAACAGGGCCGAACCGTGGGTGCGCGGCAGGATGCCGACTTCAGCGACGATCGGGCGGACCGTTTCAAGATCGCGGCCGTCGATGCGGCTCTTGGTGTCGAGAATGTTCCAGCGGACGATCTTGGCCTGCAGGTGCTTGAAGACGGCGCCGATTTCCTCGGCCGTGTACCTGGCTTCGCCCTCTTCCGGCAGGAAGTGAGCCTTGACCCTGGCCTTCACGGCATCGACGGCGGCGTAACGATCGGCCTTCTGGATGATCTTGTAGGCTTCGCGCAGCTCTGCCTCGGCAAGCCCGAGCATCTCGGTTTCAAGAGCGGAGAAGTCTTCCGGTTCGAATTCGCGCGGCTCCTTGGCGGCGACTTCGGCAAGCTTGATGATCGCGTCGATCACCGGCTGGAAACCGCGATGGCCGAACATGACGGCGCCGAGCATGACGTCCTCGGCGAGTTCCTTGGCTTCGGATTCGACCATCAGCACGGCGTCCTGGGTGCCGGCCACGACGAGATCGAGGCTCGACTCGTCCATCTCGTCGAGATGCGGGTTGAGCACGTATTCGCCGTTGATGTAACCGACGCGGGCGCCGCCGACCGGGCCCATGAAGGGAACGCCGGAGAGCGTCAGGGCTGCCGACGTGGCGACCATCGACAGGACGTCCGGATTATTTTCCAGGTCATGCTGCAGGACGGTGACGACGACCTGCGTGTCGTTCTTGTAGCCTTCCGGGAAGAGTGGGCGGATCGGCCGGTCGATCAGGCGGGAAACGAGGGTTTCGTTTTCGCTCGGACGGCCTTCGCGCTTGAAATAGCCGCCCGGGATCTTGCCGGCGGCATAGGTCTTTTCCTGGTAGTTGACCGTGAGGGGGAAGAAATCCTGGCCCGGCTTCGGCGCCTTGGCGGAAACGACGGTGGCAAGAACCACGGTCTCGCCATAGGTGGCGATGACGGCGCCGTCAGCCTGGCGGGCGACCTTGCCCGTTTCCAGCTTCAGCGGGCGGCCGGCCCATTCGATTTCGACAGAGTGAGTATTGAACATGTCTTGTCCTTATACGGGGGCATACGCATCGCCCACATCCGGCGCAGCGCATGATCGACCGCGATCTGTGACGCATCATGGGCAAGACAACGGGAGGCTTTTCATCGGCGGCTTCCCCGGAAGAGAAACCTGGCCAAAGCCCCGAGGGCTTCGGCCGAAAGCATCCGGCAATCCTGCCCCATGACAGGTCAACGGTTGGCTGACAGATCCGGCCCATCCGGGTCCGTCGTCGTCTCTCATGCCGCGTCAATCTGGTGCGCGGCTTGAGCATTTCATCGGGCAAGGCCCGAAAAGGCATCCGGCGGGCACTGTTTCCAGGCCCGCCGGAGGATTTCTTAGCGGCGAATGCCCAGGCCGGCGATCAGCTTGATGTAACGCGCTTCGTCCTTCTTCTTGAGATAGTCAAGAAGCGAGCGGCGGCTCGAAACCAGCGTCAGAAGACCACGGCGGGAATGGTTGTCCTTCTTGTGGTCCTTGAAGTGTTCGGTCAGGTTGTTGATGCGCTCCGTCAGGATCGCAACCTGTACTTCCGGGGAACCGGTGTCGCCCTCGGAGGTGGCGTATTCCTTGATCAGCGCAGCCTTGCGCTCGGCAGTGATCGACATCGGACGATCCTTTCTGTTGAAGAGGAGTAGGGACGCCAAAAGCCGGGATGTCGTCCAGCCTTGGCCATGAAAAGCAAAAGGGGCGCCTCTGGCGGCCTTCATGCTGGCGGTGCCTATAAACCATTCGGGTCCGGATTGGAAGAGCCGATATTCTGGCCTCGCAGAGCACGGTCTCCGGCTCACCTTGCCGGCGGCGCATCGGCGACGGTCAGAACAGTTCATAGCCGGGAGCGAGCGTGCCGGGCGGATCGTAGCGTCGCCTGGCTTCATGCAGAAACGACCACTTCGGCCCGAAATGACTTTTCCAGTCGTCCTGCGACATCGGAAAGGCGCTGACCGGGTAGAGGCATCCCCCCGCGCTGCGAATACGGTCGTAGAGCAGGCGATTGCCGGCAACCAGCCGCCCTGCGCCGAGAGCATCGTCCGACGCGGGGATGCGGACCAGATTGAACGGGAAGACGACGTCCTCGTCCGGCAGCCGGAGCAAAGGCGTGCGCAGCGCCCCGGCGAGCAGGGGATAGAAGGTGATCCGCCCGAAGGGACCGACATCCACGTTGGTCAATCCGTCCAGAATGTCGCTGGCGATGTCCTCCGCACTGGAGCCGGGAAGGAACGTGAGCAGCCAGGGATGCGGATGGAACCATTGCCCATTGGACCGCAGCAGGTTTTCGAGACGCGAGAACGCCCGGACATCCTCGGCATAGGTCAGGTCGGAGATATCCGCCCCGCCGCGCCGATCCGACAGGCCGGCAAGAACGGCCTTGTTCTCCGGAGCAGCATGGCCGTCGTAGAACACCACGCCTTCGAGCTGATATTTCCAGCCACCGTTGCCGTCGGGCAGGATTGCGCCTTGCAGGTGGTCGAAACGGCCATCCGCAAGCGCGATCCGCTGATCGGCGGCCAAGGACGGCAAGTTGGCATAGAACAGATGAAACCGGCGGACGCGTCCGGGAGCGCGCATCAGACGCAACGTGGCCTGCGTGATGATCCCGCTTTGACCCAGTCCCGCGCGGACGGCGTCGAAAAGATCGGAATTCACCTCTGCGGAACACGCCAATTCACGGCCGTCGCCCGTCACCACATTCAGCGCGAGGACATTGTCCGTCTGCATGCCATGGCGAAACGTCGTCCCGCCGATGCCACCGACGGCAAGCGTGCCGCCCACGGACAGTTCGAGATAGTTCGTGAGCACCGGCGGCGTGAGCCCATGGGCCAATGCCCTGTCGAGGACAGTGCTCCATGTCACCCCGGCATCGACGACCATGCGATCCGGCCGAACGTCGTGAACAGCGCCGAGCGGCCGCATATCGAGGACGATTCCACCGTCGGACATCGCACGCCCGTAGACCGAGTGGCCCTGCCCACGGGCCGCGATCCTCAGGCCCCGGGCCGCGGCCCACTGCACGAGTCCGGCGATATCGGCGGACGATGCGGCCCTGAAGACCGCCTGCGGGCGCTTCCGGACGATATGGCCGAAATCATCCATCGCCTCGGCAAGATCATGCGGATCGCGGCTGAGCATGCCGGAGACGGCAAGATCGGCATCCCGCGGCGCACGTTTGTCGACAGCCATGCGCTCCTCCTCCGTATCGAGGCCGACAAAGGCATCGGCGCAACCCCGTCGTCCCCGGTCGGGGTTCACGACAGCACCGGAGAGCCGGCTTAAACGGCAAATGGGCCGAATGGATGACCGCGGGCGGCTTGCGCCGCGATCTCCAGGTCCGCATCCAGCTCAGCCGAAGACCCGCTTCGGGCGGAACTCTCCCTGGCCGATCTCGCCGATGGCGATCAGCTTGCCGCGGGATGTCGCATAGGCTTCGGCCTGCGCCACCGGGGCGTCACGGCCGCGCAGGATCACGGGGTTGCCCATCTTCAGCCGGTGCGCCTGGTCGTCGGTAACCGGCAGATGCGGAAGGTTCGAGAGCGCCTCGGCCGTGTCGATGAGGAATTCATCGAGCGCGGCAAGCCGCTCGTCGCGGTCCTCGATCTGCTCCAGCGCCACGAGATCGGCGAGCGGCACCATGCGATCCTCGGCGAACGGCGCCACGAACGTGCGGCGAAGCTCGGAAATATGGCCGTAGCAGCCGAGGTCGCGGCCGAAATCGCGCGCCAGCGCCCGCACATAGGTGCCCTTGCCGCATTCCACCTCGAAATGCGCCTTGTCGGCCGTGACACCGAGCAGCGTCAGACGGAATATCTCCACTTCCCGCGAAGGAATCTCGACCGTCTCGCCGTCGCGGGCGAGATCATAGGCGCGTTCGCCGGCGATCTTGATCGCCGAGAACTGCGGCGGCACCTGGGTGATCGTGCCGGTATATTTCGGCAGCAGGTCGCGGATATCCTGTTCGCCCGGGCGTTTGTCGGACGTGACGGTCACTTCGCCTTCGAGGTCGTCGGTCGTGCGCTCCTCACCCCAGGTGACGGCGAATTCGTAAATCTTGCGGCCATCCATCACATAGGGGACCGTCTTCGTCGCATCGCCGAGCGCGATCGGCAGCATGCCGGAGGCAAGCGGATCGAGCGTGCCGGCGTGACCCGCCTTCTGGGCGTTGAACAGCCACTTGATCTTGGAGACGGCCTCGGTCGAGCCGAAATCCACCGGCTTGTCGAGGATCAGCCAGCCGGAAACCGGCCGGCCCTTGGGTTTGCGTGGTTTGGACATGCTTGCTCTTGATTGATTACTTTTCGTCTTCGCCGTCGCCATCGAGGTCACGCTGGACTTCGGGCGAGCGCAGGAGATCGTCGATCTTCTTGTAGTTGTCGAAGCTCGTATCGTCGCGGAAACGCACTTCCGGCATGTATTTCATCTGCCGGAGCTGGCCGCCGAGACGACCGCGGATGAATTTCGCATGGCGGTTCAAAGCCTCGATGACCGCCGCGTGATCCGGAAGCCCAAGCGGGGTCACATAGGCCGTGGCGACCTTCAGGTCCGGCGACATGCGCACTTCGGACACCGAGATCACGGTCTTTTCGATCAGGTCGTCGCGCACTTCGCCGCGCTGCAGGACCTGGGTTATGGCGGCGCGAACCTGTTCGCCAACGCGAAGCATGCGCTGGGAGGGCGCCGAGGAGGTAGCCTTGGTCATCTTGTTTCTCTTTATAGAACGCCGCCGGGGTTCGTCCCGACCGGGCGCCGCATCAAGCAAAGGCGGTCCAAATGACTGAGACGCGGCCAAAGGTCAAGGCGCGAACCGTACATTATGTTAACACGCCTGCCCGGCAAAGGAGGCCTCAATCGCGTTTTTCGGGACAGCGCTGATCGCAGGGATGGATGTCATATCACCGTGGCGATGCGGTCGATCGCCCGCCCGCATGAGGCCTGCGGGTGTCGTTTCAAGGACCGGGCCGCTTCACCCGCTTTGCCCGATACCGTTCCCCGTCGCGGGCAGCGCCCTTCACGCGGCTTTTCGATCTCGTGCTTCCCATGCCCGGCCTGCCGTTCAGTCCGGGACCATTCCGGATCAGAACAGCGCGTCCTCGATATCCTCGTCGGACATGACAGCCGTCAGGGCCGGCGCTTCCGCCGGCGGCGCGGTGCCGAGCACGTCGGCGTGCAGTTCGCGTTCGGCCACCATCGTGTAGAGACGGGCGATGCGGCCGCCGAGATCGGCCAGCGCCGCCTCGATGCCGGGAGCCTCGAACACCTCCTCGACGATCTCCATGTCCTTCGCGCAGGCGCGCAGCACCTCGCCAAGCTCGGCATTGAAGTTCAGGCGCGTCAGCGACGCATCCATTTCGCCGACCGCGGTCCTGCTCTGTTCGCCAAGCGCCGAGGTCTGCTCGTCCATCCGGTCGCCGACGGCGCGGATGTTCTCCAGCGCCTTTTCGAGGCGCTTGTCGAGGGACTCTTCCTGCTCTTCCGACTGGACACCGTTCAGCTTGTCGGAAGCAACCTCCAGCGTCTGAAGCTCGGCGAGAATCTTCTCCGCGGTCTCATCGAGCTGCGCGGCGAAATTCCGCAGTTCGGCGGTCACCACGTTGATCGCCTTGCCTTCCTCGCCGATCTTGCCGCAACGCAGGTTGGTGTTGAGCGCCATATAATGAATGTCGGTGCGCACGGCCCTGACGATACCGATGCCGTCCAGCAGTTCATGCACGATATTGCCGGTCGAGCGGCTGAGTTCGCCGGCCTCGCGGGCGACATCCTCGATCTCGCGCACCGCGACGCGGGCCGCCGCGACGCCGTTCTCCAGTTCGCGGATCGCGCTGTCGCTGTCACCGTTGTTGTCGTCGCTCATCGCCGCACGCAGGGCCTCGATTTCCGACAGGTCGGAACGGAAGCTCGCCACGGTGGCAACGATCTTCGCCGTATCGCGATCGAAATCGGAGATCGACTGGCCGAGCTGCAGCGATACGAGCCTGCGGATGATCAGGGACAGGCTGTCGCGCTGCTCGGGCGTGAGCACCGCGCCCTCGGACGACTCCAGATATTCCGAAAGGATCTTGAGGCCGGACTGGCAATGTTCGATCCGCTGGCGGGTGATATCGCCCACCTGCATGGCCGAAAGCGTCGAAGCGAGCTTCCCCTGGATGCCGCCGGCGACGGAACGCACTTTGGCTGCGCGCTCGACGAGCAGCTTGCGGTGCCTGCCGATTTCCTCGGCCCCATCCGAAAGCCCCGCAACGATCTGGGGAACGGTCTCGTTATAGCTTGCGAGGATCGCCTTTCCCTTGGTCATGACCGGCCCGAGGCCGTGGCCAAGCGTCGAGAGCTTGCCGGCGAAATCGTTGACCTGCCGCGTGCCTTCCTGGATTCGCTCAAGGATCTCTTCCGCAAAACCGGAAAAATCGGCGATGCCTGCGCCGGTTATCTTGGCGGTCACCGCAAAGGTGCGCAGATAGCGCAGGGTTTCCTGCATGTCGCCGATCTGCGGCTCGAGCTTGCGCTCGGTGCAGGCGATCTCCTGGAACCCGGCCTGGCGCACCGCTTCGATCTCGGTCAGATGCGACAGCCGGTCGACCGTGCTCTTCAGCTCGGCCATCGTGGCGTTTGCCGTTCCTTCGTCCAGCGAGCCCGTCAATTGATCGAGAGAGTCAATCAGCTTGTTCAATACATCAAGGATGGACAGAAGTGCTGCGCCGCCCTCCAGGAAACGTTCCTCGATCCGTGAACGCGCCGTTTCCATCCGGTCGACAAAAGGCAGAACGCCCGTCGAGCTTTCTGCGACCTCGTAAATGGATGCCCTGACAGCCACTCTGCCTCACCTTTCAGCCCCACAGGGCCTCCGCCTTCCCAAATTGTTGACGGCGCCAAATCCGATTGCGCCGTTCTGGGACAGCCTCACGCCAGCAGGTGCTGGCAAGGTCTTGTCCCGCGTCGGAGCTATCCTGAGGCGCAAGGAGTTAATTCCGGCAGAAGAAACGGCTGGTTTTGCGACTTGTGGTTAATTTTTCGTCCGGTTTACGTCAAGAAACGCAACCTATCATTATTATGTCGTGAGAAATCGCCACTTACGATTAATACCCCGTTAACGATGTAAGTCCACAGTCATGCAGCTATTTCAGCGTTTCCAAAATTATATTGGGGTCGAAATGCCTGCTTCCAATGTTAAAGATGATTATTTTTGTCTACCACAGAACCTGACGGTTCGAACGATCACTGCAATTCAACAGGAAATACTTCAGGTTGTCGGCAACAACAAGTCGACAATATTTGAGTTTCCTGCCGATTGCCAGGTGGACATCAGCTTCATCCAGCTCATGGAAGCTGCCCGGATCTATGCCGGCACCGCGGGAAAACATGTCGCGCTCGCACAACCCGTCGGCGGCCCGGTGCTGGAGGTCCTGCAGCGCAGCGGTTTTCTCGAAGGAATATCCGCTGAAGACGCAAAATTCTGGCTTCATCAAGGGGGAATCCAATGACCGCCACCATCCTCACCGTTGACGATTCCGCCAGCATTCGCCTGACGACGCGCGTTGCCCTCAGCAATGCCGGCTACCAGGTCACCGAAGCGGTGGACGGCCTGGACGGCATCTCCAAGCTCAAGGCAGGCCAGTTCGACCTGATCGTCACCGACCTCAACATGCCGAACATGGATGGGCTCACGATGATCCGGGAGCTGCGCAAGATGCCGGCGCATATGGGCGTTCCGGTCATCTTCCTGACGACGGAATCCGACAACGACCTGAAGCAGCAGGCCAAGGCCGCCGGCGCCACCGGCTGGCTGACCAAGCCCTTCGACCCGGAAAGCCTGGTCAAGATCGTCCGGAAGGTGCTTGGCAAATGAGCTTTCCCGATCCTATCGCGGTTTTCAGAATAGAAGCTGCCGAGCTTCTGGAGCAGATCGAGGCAGGCCTTCTCGATCTCAACGTAAACCTCGGCGACAAGGATCAGGTGGACGCGGTCTTCCGCGGCCTCCACACGCTGAAGGGCTCGGGAGCCATGTTCGGCTTCGACGCGCTCGCAGCCTTCACGCATCATTGCGAAACGGCCTTCGACCTGGTCCGCAAGGGCGAGGTGCCGGCAACGCAGCAGCTGGTCACCGCGGTTCTCGAAGCCAAGGACCATATGCGCGCCCTGATCGAAACGCCGGCAGGGGACCATGAAGCGATGAGCGAAGCGCTTCTCGCCGGCCTGCGGGCGGCGGTGGAGATCGCCAAGAACCCGGACGCGGCGGCGCAACCCGCCAAACCCGCCGCCCCGGCGCAGACCCTTTTCAAGATCCGCTTCACCCTGCCGCGAAACGCCATGGCAAACGGGACCAACCCGCTGCCGCTCCTCGACGAGCTGCGCGATCTCGGCGAATGCCGGATCGTCGCCGACCGCTCGGCCATACCCTCGCTCGACCTGCTTGCGCCGACCGACCTCTACATTTCCTGGAACGTGGAACTCCTGACGGCCCAGCCCCGCTCGGCGATCGAAGATGTCTTCATCTTCGTCATGGACGAGATGCAGCTGGAAATCACCACGGCTGCGGCACCCGGCGCGGAAGAGAAGGCCCCGGCGAAGATCGAGACGAAGGCCGCGGCATCCGAGCCCCCGGCGCCCTCGCTCGCCGCACGGCCGGCGACACCCGCGCCGTCGGCCTCCGCCGCCGATGCGAAGCCCGCCAAGCCCTCCGAAAATGTCCGCGTGCCCGCCGAACGGCTGGACGAGCTGATGGATCGCGTCGGCGAGCTCGTGATCGCCCAGTCGCGCCTCAGCCAGCTTGCCGGCGGCAGCGGCGATCTGCAGCTTCGCGCCGTATCCGAGGACGTCGAGCGGCTTTCCGGCGAATTGCGCGATACGATGATGGTCCTGCGCATGGTGCCGGTAACCCAGCTCTTCGGCAGGTTCCGCCGCCTCGTCCACGATCTTGCCAACGAGACCGGCAAGATGATCGAACTCGTCACGGAGGGGGAGAGCACGGAAGTCGACAAGAGCGTCATCGAACGTCTCGTCGATCCGATGGTTCATCTCGTCCGGAACTCCTGCGACCATGGGCTCGAAACGGCGGACGAGCGGCGTGCGGCCGGCAAGCCCGAAGCAGGCCGCATCTTCCTCTCCGCCCGCCAGCAGGCCGGCGAAGTCATCATCACGATCAAGGACGACGGCCGCGGCATCAACCGCGAACGGGTGCGCGCCAAGGCCGAGGCATCCGGGCTCATCGCCCACAACGCCAGCCTCACCGACCAGGAGCTTTACCAGCTCATCTTCCAGCCCGGCTTCTCGACGGCACAGCAGGTCACCAACCTGTCCGGCCGCGGCGTCGGCATGGATGTGGTCAAACGGACGATCGACGCGCTTCGCGGCACGATCAACGTCACCAGCCATCCGGGCAAGGGCTCCGAAATATCGCTCGTCATCCCGCTGACGCTCGCCATCATCGACGGTCTGCTCGTCCGTGTGGGCGCCGGACGCTACGTCATTCCGCTTTCGGCCGTCGAGGAATGCCTGGAGCTTTCGATCGAAGAGGACATGCGTTCGCGCGGCCGCAGCTTCATCTCGCTGCGCGACAGCCTGGTCCCCTTCCTGCGGCTGCGCGATCTCTTCCGCACCGGCACCAAGCCCGATCCCTTCCAGAAGGTGGTGGTCATCTCCACCGGTTCCGAACGGGTGGGGCTGGTGGTGGACCAGATCATCGGCGACCACCAGACGGTCATCAAGGGCATGTCGAAGCTGCACCATGACGTCGCGACCTTCTCCGGCGCGACCATCCTCGGCGACGGGGATGTGGCGCTGATCCTCGATGTCGGTCACCTGGTGGCCGAAGGACAACAACAGGAGGCGCATCTGCGGGCGGCGGGATGAACGAGGCAATCAGAAAGATTTCCGAAGACCTTTGGGACGGCCGCGACGAGCTGGAAGTCCTGACATTCGACATCGCCGGCGAGATGTTCGCGCTGGAAGCCGTGACCGTGCAGGAAATCCTCGATCTCCTGCCCGAGACGGTCGTTCCCGGCGCCAAGGCCTTCGTCGGCAGCGTCATCAACTTCCGGGGCAAGGTCATCCCGCTCGCCGACATCCGGCTCGCCTTCGGCATGGAGGCGACCAAGCCGACCATCGACAGCCGCATCATCGTCATCGAGATCAATATCGACGGGGAGCCGGTGCTTGCGGGCATCCGGACCGACAAGGTGCATGAAGTGACGACGCTCATGCGGGCGGCAGGCGAACCGCCCCCGAGCGTCGGCATGCGCTGGCGGCCGGATTTCATCGACTGCCTTGTCAAGCGGGGAACGGAATTCATCATCATCCCCAATCTTCAAGTGATCTTCTCAGCTCAACACGATCATTCTGCGACCGGGGCCTCCCACGGTTGATCATCCTTTCGATGGAGACGTAAAGATGCGTGCCTCAATCAAGCTCAAGCTGGCCTCGGCGTTCGGTTTCATCATCATCATGCTGCTGGCCACCGCAATCTACGGCATATTCAGCCTCGGCAATCTCAACGAGACTCTCGGAAGCGTCCTCGACGGCCCGGCCGAACGGCTGAAACTGGCCCAGGCGCTCAACAACGAGCAGCTCCAGCAGATCCGCCAGCAGAAAAACCTGCTGATGGCGACCAGCTCGGCGGAGATGCAGGGCTATATATCCAAGAGCGACGAGGCGCGCCGCTCCTTCGACGAAACCCTGAAGTCCGTCGAAGCCCGGGCGACAGAGCAGGGAAAAGTGCTGTGGGCCAAGCTCGCCGCCTTCACCGCGGAATTCCGCAAGCAGGACGATCATATCCGCACCCTGATGCTGGGCGGCGATACGACTTCGGCATTGCGGATCTCCACCAACGAGGCCCGCACGGTCACCAACGACATAGACGGGCTCCTGACCGAGGTCGTCAAGCTCGAAGGGGGCCGTCTCGTCGAAGCCGGACAGGACGCGAATGAAAGCTACGCCCGGACGCGGCTCGTCATGATCACGGTCGCCGGCGCGGCCCTGCTGATCGCCATCCTTGCCGCCGTCTGGATCGCGATGTCGATCAACAAGGGCCTGCGCAATGCCGTCAACGCCGTGCAGAATGTCTCCGAAGGCGACCTGACCCGCTTTGCGACGATCACCACCAGGGACGAGATCGGCGAACTGCTCGGCTACGTCAACACGATGATCGAGCGCCTTCGCGGCGTGGTGGGCGATGCGCTTGCCGCCGCCGACAACGTCTCGTCCGGCAGCCAGGAACTTTCGGCAAGCTCGGAACAGCTTTCCCAAGGGGCAACCGAACAGGCCTCCTCCGCC
>NZ_JBHMAA010000030.1:0-25216 GCF_042429745.1 Neorhizobium puerariae
GCCCGGGACGAGGTCGGCGGGCTTGAAGACGACGGTGTTGCCATAGGCGAGCGCCGGGGCGATCTTCCAGGCGGGAATGGCGATCGGGAAGTTCCAGGGCGTGATGATGCCGATCACGCCGAGCGGGTCACGGGTGATCTCGACGCCGATGTTCGGACGCGCCGAGGGCACCAGTTCACCGGTCAGACGCAAAGCTTCCCCGGCAAAGAAATCGAAGATCTGTGCGGCGCGGGTCACTTCGCCAATCGCTTCGGGAAGGATCTTGCCTTCTTCGCGGGCGAGAAGAGCGCCAAGCTCTTTTTTGCGGGCAAGAATCTCGTCGGAGGTCTTCCGCAGGATGGAATGGCGCTCCAGGATGCCGGAGCGCGACCAGGCCGGGAAGGCTGCCTTGGCGGCGGCGATGGCGTCCTTCGCGTCGTTTGCATTCGCCTGGCAATACATGCCGACCACGTCGTTGGTATCCGACGGGCTGATGTTCTTCGAGGCTTCCGTGCCGACCCATTCGCCGGCGATCAGGTTTTGGTAGATGGTCATGTCACTCACTTCCACTGGACGCGTCGGAACGGCAGGACTGTGATATCCTTCCACACGCCTTCGGTGGAATAGATTTCGCTCTGGATATAAGCGTCGAGGCCAACCCGGTCCGGAAATTCGCACAGTACAACCGAGCCGATCATCCGGCCGTCGTCATCGATCAGCGCGCCGCCATCGATGATGGTGCCTTCCGCCTTCATCGCGTGGATACGCTCCATGTGCTTCTCACGCGCGCCCAGGCGCTTGTTCAGCGTGCCCTCGGCGGTATCGTCGCGGGCGATGATGGTGAACTGCATGGGTACCCTCTCCCTCAGTCGATCTTCGGCGCCGGAGACGGCGGCTGCAGCGCATAACCCCGCGCCTCGTAATCGAAATCGTGAAGCCTGTTGACAGAATCTGCCTTGTTGACCGGCGAGGCATAATAGGCACGGATCTCGCGGATCTTCGTGATGTCGTCGTTGAAAATGTACCACTCGTCGCCGCGCAGCACCTCGCCGATCGCGGTTTTCCAGTGCGTCCACTCGATCACCGCCTCGATGCCATCCTGGGATGCCAGAACCTTCTCGATCGTCCAGCGCGATTCCATGTTCTTGACGCACCAGACCCAGCCATCGGCGATCGCCGTGGCGCTACGCCACGGCGCGCCGGGAAGCCCCGGCGGGAAATAATGGACGGCGTCTTCGGTGAAGCAATCCACCAGCCCCTGGTGATCGGCATCATTGCAGGCCTGGAAATATCGGCGAATGAGCGCTTCCGCCTTCTGCGCGGGTATCGTTCCGGACATCAGTTTACTCCGCCGCCTTGTTGCGCTCACGCCACTCTCCATATTCCTTCAGCGTCTCGTCGTTCGGGGGATAGGTGCCCCAGAGCGGCGCACCGGCATCGATCTTGGTGAACAGGAATTTCTCGCGGTGTTCCTGCTCGTATGAATCATGCGCCATCTCCACCGCAATCGAACGGGGGATGACGACGACGCCATCGCTGTCGCCGACGATGATGTCACCGGGATAAACGGCCACGTCGGCACAGCCGATCGGGAGCTGCATGTCGATAGCGCGGTGATAGGCAGGCCGCGTCGAGGCGGTGTTCGCCGCGCAATAGGCCGGGAACGGCATTTTCGAGATCTCGGTGCCGTCGCGGAACGCGCCATCGGTGATCGCGGCGGCAACGCCCTTGCGCATCATGCGGGTCATCAGCATGTTGCCCGCGGATGCGGCGCGCGGATCGTTGCGGCTGTCGATGACCAGGACCTGGCCGGCGGCGATCGCCTCGATGGCTTCCCACTGCATGTTGTCCTCGCCGCGCTTCTTCAGGTCGCCGAGATCCCAGTCCTTGTCTTCCCGCGATGGAATGAAGCGTAGCGTAAACGCCTCGCCGGCAAAGGAGCCGGCATTCGCATTGAGCGGCTTCAGCCCGACCAGAAACTGCTGGCGGAAATTGCGTTTGAAAAGCTGCGTCGTCAGCGTCGCCGTCGAGCAGGCTTTCAATTTATCGAGAATTTCAGTCGTAATATGATCAGTCACAATACATCTCCCGGAAAATCTAAGATTTCACGCCGTAGGCGGCAGCGACCGCCTCATCGACCATGTCGAACATCGAATATCGAGGCGTGAAGCCGAGAATGGCACGCGCCTTGACGCTGCTTCCATGCGTCTTCCCCAGTTCCACCGGGATTCTGGCTTCCACGAACCGCCGCCTCGTTTTTTTTGCCAGATAGGGAATGAATTCGCCGAGGCTGACCGGCGTCACCGGCGCCAGGTTGAAGGTTTCGCCGATCGCTTCCGGCTTGTCGAAAATCAGCAGCAGACCCTGAACGATGTCACGCACATCGACGAGTTCCTGGGTGTGCGGAATGCCGTTGGCGTCCATCGGCAGCAACAGAGGTTCATCGGGACTGACGAGCGGCTCCAGGATCGAGAGAATCTGCTCCAGTTCCGAGTTCGACGTGGCACCCGCATGATGCGTGCTGGCGGCTTTGAGACTGCGCACCCGGCTGTTCACGTAAAAAGCGGGGCCAGCATATTCGCCATTCGGATCAATCACCTCGCGCGCCGCTTCCGTGTGTGAAAACACGGCCGTACTGATATCGAGCGACTTTTCCGTCTTGTTGTAGAACTTGACCATGTCTTCGCCGAGAAGCTTGGTCATGCCGTAGAACGTGTAGGGTTCCTTCGGATGGTTTTCGTCGGTCGGGCGGAACCGCGCAAAACGCGTCGGGTAAACCTGGTCGCTGGAGGCGAAGACCATGCGGATATAGCGCTTCTGGGATTCCGCGGCAGCCGCCCGCAGCACATTGTAGGTGCCGACGACATTGACGTCCCACAGAAGATCACGCGCCGTCGGCTGGAAGGAGATGACGGCCGCCATGTGGAAGACGGCCTCGACGCCCTCCATGGCTTTCGCAACGTCGTCATAGGAAGCAAGGCTGCCGGTGTGGCAGGTCACGCCGGCCGCTTCGGTTGCAGCCCGGTTCGGATCGTTCGGCACGGCGATCGTGCGGATGTTGTGGCCGCGCTTGCGCAGCTCAGCCGCCAGGACACCGCCCACCCGACCGGTGGCCCCAGATACGAAAATTTCCATGTCTCCATCCCTGCTATGTTTCGCCGGGAGATCACATCGTGAGATCCGTCCGCAGCGCGTCTTTCCGTCAGAATTTCCGGGCCGCGATTTTCTCACTGGCCGGCAGCATCAACTTACCGATTATTCCCCTGCAGGGAAGAAGCGAGAATAGCCTATCTCCGGCATCGTCTCATATGTTGAGATCAGATTTCGACTGCATAACGGGCCAGCACATCGAGGTCCGGCTCGAAGCCGATGCCCGCCGCATTCGTGGCGCCCAGCATGCCCTGACGCGGCTTCGGCGTCGAAGCGACCCAGGCCTCGGGCTCGACGAACAAATATTCGACCAACGTCCCCTCCGGCATCAGCGGCAACATGGCGAGTGTTGCGAAATAACCGGGGCCGAAATAGGGCGTATGAGCCATGGCCACCTTACCTGCCCGGTCGCAGGATCTGAGAATATCGGCAAATTCGGAAACACCCCCGACCTTTGTCATACTCGGCTGCGGATAGGTGACGGACTGGATGATCCGCCGGAAATCGAAATTGGTGGAGGCATTCTCACCCGTGCCGACGGCAGTGCCCTGCGCTTCGACCGCAGCCATGCCGGCATAGTCATCGGGCGGAAACAGCGGCTCTTCCACCCACAGGATGTCGCACTCCTTGAACACGTCCCGCAGGTCGGCGACCTCGTCCAGGGTCCAGGCGCAATTGGCATCGACCATCAGCGGCACATCCCGGCCGACAACCTCACGCGCCCGGCGGATGACGTTGGGCGCGACTTCGTGAAGCTTGATATGTCGATAACCGAGATCCAGAGCCTTTCGGCATTGAACGGCGATCAGATCGGCACTGCCATAGCGCACCAGGCTGGCATAGGCTGGACGCGCCACCGCAGACGTGCCCCCCAGCAAACGCCAAAGCGGCATACCTGCCCGCTTGGCTTTAAGATCCCAAAGCGCGATATCGACCCCTGAAAGCGCAAACAGCGTGATGCCGTAACGTCCGAACAGGTGCAGCTTCTTCTGAATGCCGAGATTCCAGGCCGGGATATCCTCGATGCTCTGCCCGACAACGAAGGGAGCGATCATCCGTTCGACCGCGGCATTCACCGCCTCCAGACAGAAATAGGCGAACGCCTCGCCCCAGCCGATATTTCCCTCTTCGTCCTCGACGCGGATCAGCACCATGTCCAGCATATGCCAGCGGCTCGGCGTACCGCCGGTACCGGGACCGCCGTCCTCGAAGGGAATGCGCACCGGGTAAGTCTTGAGCGAGATGATCCGGGGCGCGGTGCCGCGTTCAATCGGTTCAGGCATTCGGCTCCTCTTGAATTTTGCCCAACCCCTCCGGCAGCCCTCGCTCTCCGACATCGATCGAAAGAAGCTGGCCGGATAGAGGCGCATTCGTCAGGCTTTCCCGCGGCAGGCCGCTACGGGCGCTGGTGACGAAGATCTGCGACAGATCCGGCCCACCGAAGGCGATCCCGGTCGGGTTCGGCACCGGCAATGCGATGGTGCGCTCGATCTCGCCATTTTCGTTGAGCTTGACGATGCTCCATCCATCCGACAGGCCCAGCCAGGGGGTCAGATTTTCATCGATGGCGAGAGCGCAGGGCGCGCCGGCGACCTTGGGAATATCGGCGAATTTCCGCTTGCGGCCGGTTTCCGGCTCCAGAAGATAGATGCTCTGGCGCGCCGCCTGCGCAACAAACAGGCCCATATCTCCGGCAAACGCGATATCGCTGACCTCGCCCGGCATCTCGAACCGGGGACCGATGCCGCGCTGGCGGAAAACCGGGCCTATCCGGCTGGAATTGGCTTCCGCATCAAAGGCCGCAGCCCAAATGCTGCCATCCGGCGCCGAGCGCAGGGCCGTAATAGAAAGATTTGCCGGTCCGGTGATCCGTTCGCGCAGCCGATTGCGGTCTCCGAGCACCAGATCACTGCCGGCAGCACAGACGAAACCATTGGGCATCAGACAGAAGGCATTGACGCTTTCAGAAAGCGAATGCAGCGATACGAAGTCCTCCGCATCCCCGGCTGCCCGTATCGAAGGGGCAAGCCCATCAGCCCAGTAAAGTGTCTCGTCTCGCGCATCCCATCGCGGCGATGCGCCCAGGAAAGCCGGCGCACTCGACAGAACCCGGCAATTGCCGGAATGCCCCAGCGAGGCCTTGAGGGAGGGTTCGAGCTGCGCCGAAATCCGCTTTGCGGCTTCGGCAAGCTCCTTGCCCAGCTGCTCGGCCCGCTCCAATCCCATCCGGAATGTCGGTCCGGCGACACTGATCGCGGCGAGCGGCTTGCCTTCGGGGTCGAGAATCGCAGCGCCGACGCAGCGCGTTCCGAGCACGATCTCCTCGTCGTCCATCGCATATCCGCGCGCCCGGACGATCGACAGATGCGCCCGCAGCTGATCGGGATCGGTGATCGTCTTGTCGGTGAATGCCGTCAGCTCGCCGCCAAGAACCTGTTGCAGTTGCGCGCCAGAAAAATGCGACAGGATGGCCTTTCCCTGGCTGGTGCAATGCATCGGCTTCAGAGCGCCGAGCCTTGCATTGGAGCGCTTGTCGTGGGCACTTTCGAACCGCCCGAGCGCCAGCACGTGGCTGCCTTCCTGCACGGCGAGATAGGAGGTCTCGCCGGTCAGATCACGCAGGCGGCGCAGCTCGACGGATGCGATCGAAGCTAGATCGGATGACGACCAGGCGTTCTGCGCAAGCTCCAGGAAACTGAAGCCGAGCGTATAATTCTGGCTGAGCGGATCGGCGCGGACGAGACCGCGGGAAATTAGCGCCGCCAGTATGCGATAAAGCGTGGCGCGCGGTATGCCGGTCTTCTCGGCCAGGACCGCCTGCCCCACCGAACCAGGGGCATTGCCGATGATTTCGAGGATATCGCAAGCCTTTCCGATCAGGGCGGTGCCGGCGATATTCTTCGGTGAGATCAGGTCGGACGACCATTGAACTTCGTTCATCAGCATTCCTCGCTTCTAGGTTCATGAGTTGAGACAATCCAGCAGTTTCGGCCTCATCCAAGGCCTTGGTACCGCAGATTGCCCACATCATGAGATTGAAGCAAGATTTCCTGAGCCGAGAACTCGATCGATCTATTTCGAAATGCGGATTTCGATAGATCCCTCAAGCACTTCGCCGGGATGCAAAATGCGCGCACCGACAGCTTCCGGATCGTCCGGCAGATTCCAGGCGCTCGGGACATGCGTCGCAGGCTCGACGCAGATATGCGCTGGATCGCCACGGTGAATGATGAGGCAGTCGAAGGCGGAAGTCGCTGATACTTCCGCCTGATATCCGTCTGCACAGGATACCAATGCCTTGCGCCAGTCCTGGAGATAAAGTGTCGGCAGCGCTTCCGCAGCTGGGCGATCGGTGAGCTCGATGCACTCACCGGTCGGCAGATAATCCTCGCGATGAGGCCAGACATAGCGCGCATCCGTCGAAACCGATTTCGCCGATGCGAAATAGGGATGCCAGGCGAGCCCTCCCGGCATCGGCTTTTCGCCGGTATTTCTGAGTGACACGGAAAGCTTGAAAAGGCCGCTGTCGAGACAAAAGCTCTGGATTGCCTCGAAGGGCCACGACCAGTGTGCATCCGCGTGATAATCCAGTTTCATCGTCAGTTCGGAAGCGCCATGCGAGACGAGGGTCCAGGGCTGCGTATGTCCCGGCCCGTGCAGGGTATGAGGAGGTGCAGCCGGATGGCCTTCCAGCAAAAATGTTTCGCCGCCGACGGAGATTTGCGCATTCTCCAGCCGGTTATGATACGGCACGAGCGGATAGGCTCCAGCACGCGGCCAGCTCGTCACAGCGAACGAATGCGGCTTTGTCGGAATGAAGATATGGGGACCATCCACCACCCTCAGTTCGAGCAGGCGACCGCCCATTTCCGGCGAAAAGCACGCAATCAGGTCGGACGAAGTGATTTCAAGGGAAGTTGTGCCGGTGAGTTGCCTGATCATGGTGCGCCTTTCTAAAGAACCGGCCGATGTTGACCAGCTTGCGCGCAGACCGCAATGGTACCTCGAAACTTACCTAGCTGGTTCGTCCACTTTATGAGACTTGATTTGTTGAGTTCTATCGCGGCGGCGAATGAACTGAAGAAATGCTGTCGGCACAATCGAAACCACAGCTTAGATAGAAACGTATTCGCCTGCAACATTGGCCATCCGAGCCTTGCTTTAGTTGGTCCTCGGCGGCGCCGTACATCTCGGGTTCGGTATTCGCCGGACGGGAACGCTGACCTTGCCGCTGCAATGGCCACCCTATTCCACATGCTGCTGACAAGCTATCCTCGTCTGGCGCGACTTCTGTCGTGGAAACCAGACGCCGCCCGCGGTCGATGCTCAATCGGCATAATCTTGGATAATCGGCAAAGTCTTCCCTTCCGAACAAGACGAGACACTCGCTCTTGAACGGGTACGAACCGACGACCACGCAGTTTTCAGTCGGACATGCCGACCCAATTTATCGGCAGTGATAGCAAGCTTAATCAGATACCCCGATCTGCACCGGTCGACCTGGATCGGCCGACCATGCCGACCATGACCCTGGATAGAGAGCAGCTCGCCGACCCAATGCCGCAAGAGCGGCAATCTGATAGGCTGCCGAAACGCCACTTCCACAATAGACGCCGACCTCCACATCTTCTCCAAAACTGGGCCAAAGCGTTTCGCGCAACCGCACAACCGGCAAAAGCCGCCCATCCGTCCCACGGCTTCGCGCCGCCGGAAAATTGATCGCACCGGGAATATGCCCACGCGAAAACACGTTCTCGGCCCGCGCATCGAAGAGCTTTCCCGTTTCCGCCAAGCGGGCCGCCTCGTCGGCATCGAGAACGGGAAGGTTGTCGGCCTTCAAAAGAATATTGCCTGGCGCCGCAAGCTTAGGATGCGCCCGGCTGACAGGCAGACCGAGCCGAGTCCAAGCCCCCAGGCCGCCGTCAAGAATATAAACCTGTCGTGCGCCCGCCCATTTGAGCGTCCACCAGGCGCGGGCAGCCGCAAAACCATTGCCGTTGTCGTAAGCAACAATTGTCGTCCCGTCGTTCACCCCCCAGCGACGCGCCGTCTGCTGCAGATCTTCCAATGCCGGTAAGGGACGTGCACCCTGCGTACCTCCGCCCGGCCCCGCGAGCTCGCTGGCGAGATCGACATCGATCGCCCCTTCGATCCGCAATGGCCTGTCGCCATCCGCGTCGCTGAGGATGGCCAGGATGGCAACGTCCCGTCCTGCCTGCTGCCAGGATGCGACATCCTCTGCACTGATGAAAGGGCCTTCTCCGATAACGTCCGTCATGCCGCCCCTCACGCCACCTTGCTGCTGGTTGCCGCATCTTTAGCGGCAAATCTGTTTTCCGGCCGTGCTAGGCCGAGATGATCGCGGAAGGTGTAGCCTGAATAGTCGGCGCGATAGAAACCCCGCTTCTGCAGTTCCGGAACGACGAGATCCACAAAGGCCTCGACGGACTCCGGCACATAAGGCGGAAAGATGTTGAAGCCATCGGCAGCCTTTTCACGGAACCACAATTCAATGAAATCTGCGACCTCGCCCGGATTGCCAACGACGACCGCACCGGAAGAGATGGTCGTATAGATCAGATCCTTGAACAGAAGCGGCGTTTCCCCTTCCAGCGTGCGCCTTGTCCGGCGCGTCGCCTCTGCAATCAAAGCCTGCCCTTCTGGCGACGCCTGCTCGGCGACGTGTCGCGGAACGGCCGCCTCGTGATCGCTCCCCCGCACATCGACGCCGAGAATGCTGGAGACGCGCGTCAGATTTCTGAGAGCATTACGCCCGAGCCCGCCGAACCGCACCTCCTGCGCATTGTTGTCCTCCTTGTCGAGCACCAGGAAACCGTTGAGACTGTCATAGATGACAACGGCTTCCTCTGTCGTCGGCGCCACGATTGGCGTCAAGCCGGGCAGGATGGAGAAGTCGAGTTCATCGCGGCCGTATTTCACCGCCCTCGCTTTCATGTCGGCATAATAGGCCTTGGCGGCACCAATCGTGCCCTGGCCTGCAAAAATAACATCGGCATCACGGGCACCGAGCTCGCGCGAACGCTCCGATGTGCCGGCATGCAAGATGACCGGATGGCCCTGAACCGGGCGCGCGACGTTCAGCGGGCCTTCGACTGCAAAATTCTGACCCTTATGGTTGAGCTTGTGGACCTTGGTAGGATCCACATACGTTCCCCGGACCGGATCCCGTACGAAGGCATCGTCCTCGAATGAATCCCACAGCCCCTTGACCACATCGACGAATTCGTCGGCCCAGTCATACCGCTTGTCGGTTTCCCAATGACTGTCGCGGCTGAAATTAGCGGCGGCGATGGAGTCCGCGCCAGTGACGATGTTCCAGGATGCCCGTCCCTTGCTCAAATGATCGAGTGAGGCGAAAAGGCGGGCGACAGTGAAAGGGTCGTAATAGGTCGGATTGGCCGTGACGACGATTCCGATATGCGAGGTGGCAGCCGCAAGGCTCGCACCTGAAATGAAGGGTTCGAGACGAGACATCTGCGCGGGATTGGTGGCCTGCAGTCCCGGATCGGTGGCAAGGCGATCACCGAGGAAGAGGAAGTCGAACTTCGCCTTCTCTGCCAGCTGCGTCACATATTGCAGGAATTCGATGTCAAACGCAGCGTCGGCTTTCGAAGACGGCATGCGCCAGCCGGCAGGGTGCGTGCCGCCAGCCCAGAACATCAAGCCCAGATGCAGTTCTCTCTGTCTTTTCGGTCTGTTGGTCATCTCACACAATCCCGTTTCATGCGGCGAAATGATTGATCGGCCGCTCAAGACCGAAACGATCGCGCAGCGTCGCGCCACGGTAATCTGTCCGGAACAGACCACGACGCTGTAGCTCCGGGACGACAAGCTCTACGAACAGATCCAATTGCTCGTAGACGTAAGCAGACTGGACATTGAAGCCGTCGCAGGCTTCGGCCTTGAACCAGGTTTCGAAATAGCCGGCGATATCGTCCGCGCTTCCGACGACGACATGGCCGCCGACAATGTAGGTATGCAAAAGGTCGCGCCAGCTGATCTGACCAATCCCGCGGCCAGTTCTGCGTTCTGTTTCGGCGAGAAGCTTTGAACCGGCATGATTGAATGCGCTTGCCCGCTCAAGGTCGACCAGATCGTCGATGCCGACATGCAGGAGGGGAATACCGACCCGCTGCGACAAGGCACCGAGATTGCGATGACCGGCACCGACCGCCTCGCCGCGGATCTCCCCCACCTTGGCGTCGAGGCTCCAATAGGATGGTTCACGGCCGCCAAACTGCACATCGTCATCAAGTATGATCAGTGCATTCAGTTGATCGTAAATCTGCCGGGCCGCCTCACGGGTTTTGCCAATCAGCGGTGTGATGCCGGGCAGGATCCTGATTTGACCGTCGGGCCGGCCTCTTTCCCTGGCGCGCCGGCGCATGTCGTTGGCATAGGCGAGACCATCTTCCAGCGTCGCCGAGGCGGCAAAAATGACATCGGCTTCGCCAGCTCCGAAATTCCTCGACCGCTCCGAAGTTCCGGCGTGTAGTATGACCGGATGGCCCTGCGGTGCACGCGCGACGTTGAGGGGGCCTTTCACGCTGAACGTCTTGCCGACATGGTTGAGCGAATGAATTTTGTCTCCATCGACGAAACTGCCGGTCTTCTTGTCGCGAATGAAAGCGCCGTCTTCCCAACTGTCCCAGAGCCGCCGGACGATCGATATGAATTCGTCGGCGCGATCGTAACGATAGTCGGGATCGCCGTGTTCACTGCGGCTGTAATTCTGCGCAGCCCTTCCATCGGCACCCGTGACGATATTCCAGGAGGCCCGGCCATGCGTGACATGATCGAGCGATGAAACGAGACGGGCGAGATTGAACGGTTCGTAATAGGTCGGATTGGCGGTGACGACGATGCCGATTTCTTTCGTTCTAGTCGCAAGATAGGATGCCGCCGTGAACGGTTCGAAACGCGCCAAAACCGAAGTGTTGGTAAGTTCGTAGTTCAGCCCTGTCGCCAGACGGTCACCGAAAAAGAAAAAATCGAATTTTGCCGCCTCGGCGGTCCGGGCCAGCCGGACGATGTGGTCCGGCTCAAACGCGCCATCATGCTCCGCACCTGGATAGCGCCACCCTGCGGGATGCGTGCCATTGGCCCAATACATGTAGCCCAGGTGCATCAAGCGGCGTCCGCCGTCGTCGTTCGGATGGTTCTGTCCCTCATGGGCCATGATTAACTCCCTTGGTCAGGCCGATGTACCGGAGGGCCTGCTCTCCTGTTCGACCGCGTGCAGCGTGTCGTAGATTTTCGATTCCAGCTTGAGGAGCTCGAGATCTCCGCGCCGGCGTGGGCGGGGCAGTTCCACGTCAAAGATCGTGTGCACACGGCCTGGCCGTGGCGAAAACAGCACGATACGGTCAGCAAGAAATGCAGCCTCACCGACGTCATGCGTCACGAACACGATGGTGCGCCGGTTCTCCTGCCAAAGACCGATCAGTTCTTCCTGCAGCTTGATGCGGGTAATATGGTCGACAGCTCCGAACGGTTCGTCCATCAGCAGCACTTCCGGTTCAGTCGACAGGGCGCGGGCGATGCCGGCCCTCTGTCGCATGCCGCCGGAAAGCTGGTGCGGGTATTTTTCGGCAAAGCCGGTCAGGCCAACCTTGTCGAGATAATGCCGCGCCGTCTCGTTACGCTGCGCCTTACCGATGCCCGCCAGTTCCAGTCCGAACGAGACATTGTCCTCGATCGTGCGCCAGGGCAGCAGCGATGCATCCTGAAACACGACGCCGAGCGAATGATGCGGTCCTTCAATGGGCTCGCCATGAAAGGCGACCTGCCCATCGCTCGGCTGCTGCAGACCTGACAGGAGTTCCAGCAGCGTGCTCTTCCCGCAGCCGCTTGGGCCAAGAAAAACGATGAACTCGCCCTGTTCGATCGTCAGCGAAATATCCTGCAATGCCACGACGGGCGGCGTACCGGGATAGATCTTATCGACGGAAGATACCTGAAACAACGTCATCGGGATAACCTTCAGTTGGAACTGCCGGCCGGCCGTGTCGGGTAGGAGAAGGGTTTGACGTAGTCCTTCGGGATGAAGCGCTCGTCGATGAACTTTTCCGCATCATAGGGCGCATCCTGATTGCCCAGCGCGATCTCGACGGCCTGCGTGTCGGCGATCGCCTTGCGGTCAATAGCCGGGTTGTTGTCCCAGATATCGTCTTCCTGCCGAATGGCGTTTGCGACGGCTTCGGGGTTCAGATGCAGTTGCTTCTGCAGCCACGGAATATATTCGTCGTAATGGGCCTTGGCGTAGGTGTAGGAGCGGAAGTAAGCGCGCAGACCGCGCTCAACGAGATCCGGATCCTTGGCAAGCACATCATTGCCGGCAATCAGGACGCCAGTGTGATAGGTCGGCAGGTAGTCCCAGCCGCGCGCAAGCGTTTTGCCCTCGCCCTCCAATTCGGCCAACGCCGGGAATGGCTGGTGGATGATCGTCGCATCCACCTGACCCGAAATCAGCGCGCCATAGGCCTGCTGGTTGGTGCCCGCTGCAAACAGGGTAACGTCTTTGTCGGGATCGACGCCGTTTTCGCGCAGGATGACCCTCAGGTAGGCGTCCATGTTCGAACCGGCAATCGCATTGCCTACCGTCTTGCCCTTCAGATCGGCAAAACTCTTCACGTTCTTGCCCGCGAGCAGGAAGAACGGTCCCTTGCTGCGGAAAGCAGAGGAAACAATCTTGATCGGTGCGCCAAGTGCGGCCGCCCGTAGATAAACGCTAGTCGGTCCAAAGGCGAAGGTCAGCTCACCGGTCGCAACACCGGTCGGGATGTCGGAGACGTCGGTGAATTCCACGTCCAGTCCTTCTTCCGCGAAAAAGCCCTTCTCCACCCCGAAGCGGATCGGCTGTTGGGTGTAGGACTTGCTATCCGCCAGGGTCAGCGTCTTCTTTTCGGGCTGCGATTGGGCAACGGCACCCCCGGCGAGAGCCAGCCCCGCGATGAGGGCGATCGGTTTGAAGAAATTCATGAAGCTTATCCTGCGGTTTGACGAGATCAGACGAACTTCCAGCGGAGAAAAACGCGTTTTTCCAGGAGGTTGATGAGGGACACGGTGATCAATGCGATGGCGGTAATGGTGACGACGAGGGCAAACACGCTTGCCGTATCGTAGACACCAACGGCGCGGTTGAGCATATTTCCAAGCCCGGCCTTGGACGCGACAATTTCCGCAAACAGGGCAGCCACCAGGCACATCGCCGCCTCCAGCCGGACGGCTGCCATAATCGAAGGTACAGCTGAGGGAAGAATGACCTTGGTGATAATCTGCAGCCGGCTGGCACCGAAGGCGCGCGCCACTTTCAAGTGCTTTTCATCGACCTGCCGAATGCCGGCGATCGTGTTGAATACGAAGATGAAATAGCCGAAGAGAAAAACGATGAAGACCTTGTGGGAAAAGCCGATCCCCAGATAGAGCGTTAGAAGCGGGATGATCGTCACCTTGGGAATGGCCATCATGGCCACCAAGAATGGACCGAAAAATGTGTTCACCCTGGAAAACAGGCCCATCGCTATGCCGGTCGCTACGCCGAGGCTAAGCGCCAGTGCAAAACCCAGCAGTGCCTCCGACAATGTGATGGAGAGGTGGTAGAGAAGGTTGTTCTGGCTAAGCAGCCTAGGAAAAGCAGCAATGATCTGCGTCGGCGAGGCCAGATAGATTTGCTTCACCGCCCCGCTGTCGACCGCATGCTGGATCACCAGCAGGATCACAGCAACAAGTGCGAGCTGACCGACGCGCAACCAGCTAAAAGATGCCCATTGCGACGATGCAGATGTGCCGCCGTTTTGATTTTTGACCGCGCGCGGCCCAGAGGTTTCAAATGCGGATGTAAGCGACATGCGATGTCGGTTCCCTTGCCTCGACCGGAATTGATCAACGCAAGGCTATTCACTATAAAAGCTATAAAAAAGATAGATTATTCCTTTCATTCGCTAACGAATAGAAATGCTTTTCCTCGTCCACCCGGCATACCTTTAGCTAGGTTCACCGCCACTTGATCCCAATCCAGGACGGAACGTGACCATGGAAAAGAAAAGCCTTGGCTCTACAGGATTGAAAATCTCCCCTCTTGCTTTCGGTTGTTCCAGCTACGGATCACCCGACTGGATGCCATGGGCGTTGAGCGAAGAGGACGCTCAGGAGCACTACAAAAAGGCGTTCGAGGTCGGCTTTTCGTTCTTCGACACAGCAGATTCCTATTCCACCGGCCTGAGTGAGGAAATCCTCGGCCGTGCTCTGAAGCGTTACGGATCGGGCAGAGATCGCGTCGTAATTGCAACTAAAGTCTTCGGTGCCACCGGACCTGACGCGAACCAGCGCGGCCTGTCACGCAAGCATATCCGCCATGCGATCGACGACAGTCTGCGCCGGCTGGGAACCGATTATGTCGACCTCTATCAGATCCACCGGCTCGATCCAGCCACGCCTTGGGAAGAACTATTGCTGGCACTGGATGACGTGGTGCGCGCCGGCAAGGCCCTCTATCTCGGTGCCAGCAGCATGCATGCCTGGCAATTCGCCAAGCTGCTGGCGCTGGCAAAACAGAACGGCCTGACGCCGTTCATCAGCATGCAGAACAAATATAATCTGCTCTATCGCGAAGAAGAGCGGGAGATGCTGCCGCTCTGCAGAAACGACGGCATCGCTGTCATTCCTTATAGTCCTCTCGCCCGCGGGCTTCTCGCGGGAAGCCGCCGCAACGATACGGCACGCTCGAAGGTGGTTCGCGATTTCAAACGCCCTCAGGACGAACAGGTGATCGACCGTGTCATTTCGCTAGCACAGGAAAAAGAGGTCAAACCGGCGCAGATTGCGCTGGCGTGGCTGGCCAGCAGCCCGGCCGTTACAGCCCCCATTATCGGCGCAACCAAGCCGCATCACATTGATGACGCGGTGGCTGCACTTGATATCCATCTTTCTGCAGACGAGCGAGCCTATCTCGAAGAGCCTTATACGCCGCAGCAGGTGCAATTGGACCGCAACGAGGCAATCTTACCCGGCCAGACCGCATCAGCCGATGTTTTGTCGCTTATTCGCTAGTTGTGCGGTCCCGGAATGAGGTGGTGCGGGTTGATTTTGAAGATTGACGGGTCCTTTGTCCAGGCATCGCAGATTGCGTGATAGGGCGTTCGCCATCGTAGCGCCTTGAGGTGTTTGGCGAAGTTATAAGCGGTGATGAAGGCCAGGACATGGGCCTTGAGACTTTCCAGGTCGTCATAGTGGTAGATCTTGACGATGGCGTCCTTGATTGTTCGGAGGGCTTCCCGGAACCGTTCGTCGGCAGTGGCCTCCAGGTTCTTCGTCGGGATGTGAATCGAAGGGATGCCGTTTTCGTGCGCATAGGTAAGCGCGGACGAAGTTACGTTATTGCTGACAAGCAAGGCGACCTCGGCGTCCAATCGTTTTACGTGGATGGCCATTTATACCGGACGGAACGCCGAGCGGCGCGTTACACGCTGTGGCCCCTCAAGGATATAGGAAAGGAGAACAAGGGTTTCCGCCAGCGGAGTTACCGTGAAATCCCTACAAGGCCAGCCGTGTATTTCGGGACCATTCCTGTGACGCTCCAACAATGTCTCAATCACATAAGCGCGCTCGTAGATATTACCGCTCGCTCCGATTTCCCAAAATGCGTCATCCGTCATGCGCTCAAGATCGGCCCTCGACGTTCCGAACTGCCGCCTGTGAAAGATTGCTCGTGAACGGAAAGCTCCTTCAAAATGTCATCGAGGTGCAAATCTCGCCATATATGCAAACTTCCTTACAGCGTGAGATTGGTAATAGACAGGTTAAAACTTGTCCGGGCGGGGATCGAATGAACATCCGTCATAATGGCCGTCTCACGCTGCGCATTCGAGTCGGGCCGAGGCGTGATTGAAGGATAGCGGCCACCACACCATGGTGCTATGGACCGACGTACTCGATGATCGCGCCGCTGGTGAATTCCGGTCCGACGACGATGCTTCCTCGCTCGGTGACAAAGAACGGCACGTCGCCTGCCGTCAGGACGCGTTTTGCCGTATCGACGTCGCCGACGGTGATACGCACGGCCGCATAGCCGCCTTCCGGCGTCGAATGGAGATTCTGCCAGGGAAACAGGTCTGCGGCGCTCTTGCGATCGAGAAACAGCAGGGGGGCGGAATTCTCGCCCGTATCCACCCGGAAGCCGCCTTCGGCCGGGGTGACCCGTCCGAGGGCATAAAACCGCGCGTAGATCTCCGCTGTCGCCTGCGGATCGGAAACGATGCCGATAATCCCGCCGAGCCCGGTCGCTCCGTTCTCATGGCTTTGCAGTTCCGGCCGCCAGACCATGTCGGGCGTCTGCTGCTGGCAGAGGAAGAAATGTCCGAGCGGCACGCCGGCCGGATCGAAGCTCAGTGTCCGGAAGCTTGCAAGCCCCTCGGTGCCGTCGGGCAGCGGGAGCGGCCGCGAAAAGGCGCTGACTTCGCCGGTCGCGATCCCCAGGGCGGCCAACGCGGTCTTTGCCTCGTCAGTGCTTCGGGTGCGGTTGGCGATCGCCTGCACGCCTTCGCCCTGTTCCGCCAGCTTCTCCCGCTGCGGGCGGTTGCCGTCCGTTTCGCGCACGACGCCCAGCAGTTCCAGATAGTCGTGGCGGAAGATGATCGTGTGGTTGGCGGTGCCCTTTTCCGGGCTGTGCAGGCCTTGTGGCGACAGCGTGAATCCGAGCCGGCAATAAAAGGCCGCGCTCGCCCCGAGGTCGCGGACGAGCAGATAGATATGGTCGACTCCCAGAACTGGATGGGTCATAGGGGCTCCTTCGGCCGATGGTCTTTTCTCGAAGGTCACTCCGCCGGGGTTGGTTCGCCGAGCGACAACATGAGCCGGTTTGCCCAGTTGAAGAAGGCGGCGCCGTGCACGACGTCGTAGATTTCGTCATCCGAAAGGCCGGCTTTCCGGAGGCGTTCCGCATGTTCGGGGTCGAAGGCCGGCGGTGTCGCCGTCAGTGCGACGGAGGCGGCGACGATGGCGTTCCAGCGTTCGCCGAGATCGGCGGAGACGCCCTCGTCCAGAAGCTTCTGGACCTCCGCCTTGTTCGGCGAATGGTGTGAGGCGAAGCGCGAGTGTACGGAGGCGCAGAAGATGCAGCCGTTGTAGCGCGATGTGGCCGTGGCTGCGAGCTCGCGCTCGGCGCGCGGCAGCCCGTCGGCGACATTGTAGAAAATATCCTTGTCGGTCTTCGTGCGGGCTTCGAGAATGTCCGGATCGCGGACGAGAAGGGCAAAGTAGGGCGATTTCGCCCGCGCCTTATCCACCAGCGCCTCATAATGGCGTTCGGTCAGCTCGTCTTCCGCAAGCGGCTTCAGCCACGGCGTCCAGCCGATCTGGTCCTGTGTGAAGACGTTCGGCGCGTTTTCCACTCGGGGCTCGATGATCGTATCGGTCATGGTGCTTCTCCTGTCATGCGGCGGTCAGGGTTCTGAGGCCCGCGATGACGCGGATCTGGAAGGTGAGGAAGGAGACGAGCTGGGAAAGCGTGACAATGCCGGTCGTGCTCCAGCCCGCACCGATCAGTCCGGCAAGCGCCTGCGGATCGGCATCGCGCAGGTGGAAGATGAGAAGGTGGGCGTGTTCCAGGGCGGCGGAAAGCCGGGCTCCGAGCACCGCCTTTTCCGCGGCCTGGACGGCAAAGGCCGGGTCGTCCTGGTCCTCTTGGGCCTGATCCTCGTGGGAAAGCGGGCCTGCGGGATAGCGGCCATAGGGACCCTTGGCCTTGCCATAGGCGGCTGCGGCTTTCACGGCTGCCAGGAGCGCCGCGCCGTTTTCCTTGCCTTCAAGTTCCCCGGCATAGAAGGCGGCGATCTCCGGCTGGCCGTGCAATGTCGCGACGAAGGTCGCGACGGCGAAGCGCCCGGCGAGTGGGAACTGGCTGGCATCGGCGGGGGCGAAGAGCGCAAGCCAGCTTGCCTGCGCTCCTTCCTTCGTCACCGGGCGTCGGGCGCGGAGGGCCGCGCCCTTCGATCCCGGCGTAATACCGGCCAGATGGTCGATGATATCGGGAATGCTGTCGGTCATGCGTGTCTGCCTTCTATGGAAAGGGCGTCATTCGGCTGCGATGCACTTTGGCGCGGAACCGCGGGTCCAGCCGAGTGCGGGGGCGACTTCCGAGGCGATCAGCTCGATGGAGCGCAGGATGTATTCGTGCGGCGGATCGATCGAATGGACCTGGAAGACGATATCGGTCGAGCGGGCAAGGGCCGTATCCGCCCTCAGCGAGGCGATGACGTCGTCCGGCGTGCCGACATGGCTGTCGAGCGCCTTGATGAGATCCTGCACGCCGTTGCCCGGAATGCGATGGCCGGCCGCGGCAAAGCGGTCGGCGACACGGGAAAGCCCGGCTTCCGCAAGCTTCAGCGCCTGTTTCCGGTCGTCGGCGACGAACAGGCTGCGTGATCCGAGAATGCGGGGGACGCGGCCCTTCGGCAGGGCCGAGAGATAGGCGTCGATGATCGGGTTCTGGATTCCGTCCAGTGTCGCGTTCGGATCGTCGGCCGGACGCGGCTGCGTGCGCGACAGCATCAGGCCGTCGCCGGTTTCGCCGGCAAGCCGCGCGCCGAAGGCCGAAAAGGTTGCGAGCCAGATGCGGTCGAGCAGGTGAGGGGCGCTGGGATAGAGCCGGTTGCCGACGCCGAGGTCCTCTCCCGCCCAGGCCTTGCGGACGACGCCGAGATATCTGCCGTAGACCTCGCCGCGCTTGTCCGCCGAGATGCCGAACGCCTCGAAGGATTCCCGCGTGCCGCCCGTGCCGAAACCGACTTCGAGACGTCCGCCGGAGAGAAGGTCTGTCACGGCGGTGTCTTCCGCGACGCGCAGCGGATTTTCCATCGGCAGCGTGATGACGCCGGTGCCGAGCCGGATGGTGGATGTGCGGGCCGCCACATGGGCGAGGAGGACGGCCGGCGACGGAAGGCCGCCTTCATCCGCGTGGAAGTGATGCTGCGCGATCCAGGCGCTGTCGAAGCCGTTGGCTTCCGCGTGGATGATCTGCTCCTCCGCAAGGCGGTATCGTTCCCCGGCGCCCGCGTCGTCCAGAAGCCGAGTGAAGAAACCCAGCCGTTTTGCCGTTGTCTGTTCGGTCATGGTGTCGATCCCGCTGTCTGCAAGTGATGATGAATTTGATGCGGGAACTTGCGGCCGGGAATGGCGTCGATCAGTTCGCGCGTGTAGTCGCTGGCGGGGCTGGCGAAGACCTGGGCGACGGGGCCGTAGTCCACTTGGCGGCCATTGTGCAGCACCGAAACCGTGTCGGCGATCTGCCGGACGACGGCGAGGTCGTGCGATACGAAGATGTAGGTGAGGCCGAGATCGCGCTGCAGCTCGCCGAGAAGCGCAAGGATCTGGGCCTGGACGGTGACGTCGAGCGCGGAGACCGCTTCGTCGAGAACCACCACTTCCGGTTCGAGCACTAGCGACCGGGCGATTGCCACGCGCTGACGCTGGCCGCCGGAGAGCGCATGGGGCCGCCGGGTCAGCACCGGGGACGGCAGGCCCACGCGCTCGATAATCGCCCGCACGCGGTCGGCGCGTTCCTCCTTCGGTAGCGGCTCGAAGTTGAGCAGTGGCTCCTCGACGATGGAGAAGATCGTCTGCCTGGGATCGAGCGATCCCCAAGGGTTCTGGTAGACGAGCTGCACCTTGCGGCGGAACTGGCGCGGGGTTGCGGCCTTCAAGGCGGCAAGATCGAAATCGCCGACACGGATGACACCGTCCGTAGGCCTCTGGAAACCGGCGATGGTGCGGATCGTCGTCGTCTTGCCGGAGCCGGATTCGCCGACGATGGCGTGGGTCGTGCCGCGCGGCACCTTGAAGGAAATGCCGTCGACGGCGCGGAAATTGCCGCCGGTCGGGAGGACGAAGTTCAGCGTCAGCCCCTCGACGGCGACGATCGCCGGCCGTGCCTCCTCCACCGGAGGGCGGATTGCGGCGGTTGCAAGCGATGGCGCATCGGAGAGAAGCTTGCGCGTATAGGCGCTCCTCGGCGCGGCGAGCACGTCCGCCGTCGCGCCCTGTTCCTGGATGCGGCCGTCCTGAAGGACCACCAGCCGATCGGAGCGGTCGGCGGCGACCCCGAGGTCGTGCGTCACGAGCAGGACGGACGTGCCGTATTCGCGGCGCAGGTCGTCGATCAGGTCGAGGATGCGCCGCTGCACCGTGACGTCGAGTGCCGAGGTCGGCTCGTCGGCGATGATGAGTGCGGGTTTCAGCGCGATGGCTATGGCGATCAGCACACGCTGCTTCATGCCGCCGGAGAGCTCGTGCGGATATTGTCTCGCCCTCAGTTCCGGTTGCGAAAGGCCGACCTGGGTCAGCAGTTCGATGACGCGGCGGTCCGCCTCGGCGCGGCTGAGACGGCCGTGGATTTCGAGGATTTCCCGCACCTGTGTGCCGATCGTCAGCACCGGGTTCAGCGAACTCGACGGGTCCTGCGGAATGAGGCTGACGACGGCGCCACGGATGGAACGAAGCCGTTTTTCGTTCCAGCGCGAAATCTCCTCGCCATTGAGGCGGATCGAGCCGCCGTCGACGCGGCCGTTGCCGGAAAGCAGCCCGATCACGGCCTGCGCCGTCGATGTCTTGCCCGAACCGCTTTCGCCAACGAGGGCCACGACCTCGCCGGGGGCGACGGAGAACGAGACGTCGTGAACGACGCGTGTCCGGCCGCTGTCGTCGCCGTAGGAGATCTTCAGGTCGCGGATGTCGAGGACGGGGGATGTGTTTTCGCTCATGCGCCGGTCCTTCCGATCGACTGGCTGATGCGGTTGGCGGACAGGACGACGGCAACGACGACGAGGCCCGGCGCGGCAGTCAGCCACCAGGCGGTGGCGAGGTAATTGCGGCCTTCGGCGATGAGAAGGCCCCATTCCGGCGTGGGTGGCGGGGCACCGTATCCCAGGAAGCCCAGCGTGGAAAGCTGCAGGATGGCCCAGCCGAACTGCACGGCCGTGTAGGCGATGATGGACGTGAGCGAGTTGGGCAGGATGTGCCGCCACAGCACGCTGCGGAACGTGCCCCCGCTGCCGAAGGCGGCCTCGACGAACTCGGCGCGGCGCACGCGGACCACCTCGGAGCGCATCAGGCGGGCGAAACCGGCAATCGCGGTGGCGCCGACGGCGATCGCGGCGTTTACCGTGCCGAAGCCGAGCAGGATGATGATGCTGAGGGAGAGCAGGAGGGTCGGGATGGAGAGCAGGACATCCACGAAACGCATGATGATCGCGTCGGCGCGCCCGCCGGTCGCGCCGGCGACGAGGCCGAACGCCGTGCCGGTGACAAGGCCGACGCCGACCGCGGCGATCGCGCCGGAAAGCGAATGGATCGCCCCGTGCACGATGCGCGAATAAAGGTCGCGGCCGAGCGAATCCGTGCCGAGCAGATGCAGCGTGGAGGGCGCCTTGAGCTGACCGCCCGGCACGCCCTGCAGCGGGTCGTAGGCCGTGAACAGGCCGGGGGCGACCGCCCAGAGCAGCACCATGACGATGATGATCCAGGCAAGCACGAGGCCAAGCGGCAGACGCTTCAGGCGGAAGCCGGCCCCGCGGCGCCCCGAGGTCTTGCCCGAGGTCTCCGGTCCGTCGAGGGTGGAAAGGGTTTCAACGGTGGTCATGGCTTGGCTCCGTTCCTTGCTCTCAGACGCGGGTCGAGAAGCGGATAGGCAAGATCGACGATGAGGTTGATCGTGACGAAGGCTGCGGCGGAGATCACCACGATCGCCTGGAGTACGGAAAGATCCTGGTTGCCCACGGCCTTCTCCGTCAGCCCGCCGATGCCGTTGAGGCCGAAGACGGTTTCGGTGACGACCGCGCCTGCCAAGAGCTCGCCGAACAGGACGCCGGCGATAGTCAGCGCCGGCAGCATTGCGTTGCGGGCGACATGCCGCCACAGGACGTGGGCTTGCGTCGCGCCCTTGGCCACGGCCACCGAGACGAAGGGCCGCGTGCGGATTTCATCGATGTTGCGGATGAGGATCTGCGCCAGCGGCGCGGCGATCGGGACCGCCAGCGTGGCGATCGGAAGCGCCAAGCTTTCCCAGGGGCCGGGGTTGATGACCGAAACGAGCTTCAGCCGGAAGGAGAAGATCTGGATCAGCATGATGCCGAGCCAGAAGACCGGAATGGAGATGAAGAGCGAGGGCAGCGACTGGATGAGGTTGCGCAGCCAGGCGAAGGGAGAAAGCGAGGAGAGAAAGGCGATGAGCAAGGCAAGTGCGATCGCCGCCGCAAAGCCGAGCGTGGCGAGCTTCAGCGTCGCGGGCAAATTGGCGGCGAGCTGCGCGGAAACCGGCACACCGGCCTGGATGGAATAGCCGAAATCACCCTTCAGGAAGTTCACAAGCGTCTGGAAATACTGCACGAGGACGGTTGAATCGACCGCATAGGCCTCGCGGATTTCCCGGATCTGCTCCGGGCTCAACCCGTATTCGGGGTTGAGGAACTTGATCAGCACCGCATCGCCCGGCATGGCCTGCAGGAGGATGAAGGACAGCGTGAAAGCCGCCCACAGCACCAGCAATGCCTGTCCGATCCGGCTCAAGACATATCGCGTCATCGTGGATCTCCCTGAAGATGGGCATGGATGGCGGAGGGTCTCCGCCATCCATGCCGCGTTTATTTGTCCAGCCAGACGCCGTAGAAGCTCGGACGGCCGACGGCCTCGAAGGCGACGCCCTTGACGTAGGGCGCTCCGGCGAAGGCCTGGGGCTCTTCGAAGATCGGGATCGCGTAGGCCTGATCGAGGACATAGGCCTGCGCTTCGGCCGCGGCCTTCAGGCGCTTTTCCTTGTCCGGCTGGGAGGCGATCTCATCGAGGATGGCATTCAGCTTGTCGTCGACGAAGGATTTGACCTTGTCGCTGCCACCGCCCTTCTGGCGCAGCACGTCGCGGTTCTTCGGATAATACTGGCTCTTGATGACGTCCGGATCGGCACGGCCGACCATGGCTGGCGAGACCGGCGTCTTCAGCGGATCGAGGTCGTCCACCGTGCGGCTGCCGGAATCGCCGGCGAGCACGCCGAGCTTGACGCCGACCTTCTCCCACTGCTGGGCGATGAGCTGGAGGGTCGCGCGGTTTTGCGGTTGCGGCAGGGATTCGTAGGCGGTCAGGACCAGTTTCTGGCCGTCTTTCTCGCGCACGCCACCGGCGCCCGGCTTGAAGCCGGCCTCGTCCAGCAGCGCCTTGGCCTTGTCAAGGTCGAAGGCGAGCTTGCCGGATTGGTCGACATAACCGATGGCGGTCGATGCGATGATCGATGTTGCTGGCGGATAGTGCCTGGAGAAGAGCGTCGAGACGATCTCCTGCCGGTTGGTCGCGAGCGACAGCGCCTTGCGGACGCGAACGTCGGCGACGAGTGGATTGTCCGGGCGGAAGACGACGGAGTTGTTCACCCCGCGGGTGCTCGGCGCATAGATCTGGAGGCCCTGGGTCTCCACCTGCGCTTCGTCATAGGCCTGGATCTGGCGGATGAAATCGGCCTGGCCGGCGATCAGCGCGCCGATGCGGACGCTGTCCTCGCCCGTGATGATGTACTGGATGCCGTCGAGATAGGCGCGGCCCTGATGTGCGAGTTTCTTCGGACCCCAGTTGTAGTCCTCGCGGGCCTTCAGGTCGAGCGTCTTGCCCAGGGTCTCGGCCTTCACGACGAAGGGGCCGGAGCCGATGATCTTGGTGGCGTCGCCCAATTGCTCGAAAGGCAGTTCCAGCGTCTTCAGCGAGACGAGGCCGGAGCCGATGACCGACGTGCCCTGCAGGAAGCCGGGCGACGGCTTCTTGAAATAGAACTTCACGGTCAGCGGATCGATGATCTCGCTGCGGTCGTAATTGTTGACGACTTCGGAGACCGGCTGCTTCAGCGTCTTGTTGCCGAGGCCGAACGTGTCGAAGTTCCTTGCCACCGCATTGGCATCGAGCGGCGTGCCGTCGGAGAAGGTGACACCGGGACGGAGATTGAAGGTATATTCCGTCGCATCGGCGTTCACGGTCCAGGACTCGGCGATCCAGGGTTCGATCTCCAGCGTTTCCGGGTTCTGATAGGTCAGTTTGTCGGTGATCTGGTTGAGGACGCCGCCGTTCGGATAGAAGCCGCCCGCCGGCGGATAGAGATTGGTGTGGGCCTGCTGCTCAAGATAGACCAGCGTCCCCCCCTTGATCGGCGCGTCGGCCGACGCAGCGATGGCCGGCAGGCTGACGGTGGCAGCCAGCGCGACGATGGTGCCGAAAAATTTGTGGCGGAGTGTCATTGGATTTTCCCGGAGTGTTGAAGAAGCTCTCTGGAAAAGGGTACAGCTTTGCGCGGAATGGACAATAATTCCTAGGGATTTAGTATTCTATTTTATGATGATCACAGGCAACAAGCATCTTTCCCACGAATAGGACACGCAAAACGTATCCGGTCGCGACTGGGTCCGCGAATTCATGGGGCGCGTGCAATGCGTCTGACGAGTGTGATGATGGACGCTGCATAGAGAAAAGCCTTTGATTTTGAAGGCTGCTGCCCGGGGCTCTTGATCTGTTTCCGAAGCTGAGCCAGTTTTTCCCATTCTTGCGCGTAGATACGCACAAAGGTTCTGGTGAAGTGGATATTCCGCTGAGGGATACCTCGAAGCCCGGGACGGACGTGAAAGCGCCACCATCGCGAACGGCGGGGATGACAAGTTCATTGAGCACCCGCTCCGTCCGCCCAGCCCATCGACGCCTTGGGGGAAGGGCTGCGAAATCGTGAAGCGACGTCATCGCCTCTTCGAACGACGATATCGGCACCAAGCGACGCAACCAGCTTTTCGCCTTTCTCAGACGCATCGGTGATGACCGTCAGTCCCTCGGCCTTGGCGAGCTGGATGACGTAGCCGCCGTTGGTCCACGATCTGCTCAGCTGGAATATCGGTGCGAACTCACCGATATTCCAGCTGAGCAGATCGCTAGGCCGTAGCGACGAATTAACTATTTGAGCCAGATGGCGATAGCGGCGATTTTGACGAAGCCCATGAAGTTTGCGAGCAGCTTGTCGTATCGTGTGGCGACACGTCGGAATTGTTTGAGCTTG
>NZ_JBHMAA010000001.1:0-141625 GCF_042429745.1 Neorhizobium puerariae
CCGTGGCACCGTAAGTCTGAGGGCGTGCATGCCACCCTCCGGTCAGGAGGGACACGCCACCGTTCCCACAAACCCCGTCATCGCAGAGGGACCGCAGTCGCGGGCACAAACCGCCGAACGGGGCGCTGGGAGGTGTCACCCAAACTAATACTTACGAGGCAGCTTTCAGCGCCCCGTCCGATCCTCGGAATATCCCCGATGCCGGGCGAGGACGGCGAAAAGAAACCGAAGATCGCCAAGGGAGTAGTCCGTTCCGGTATTGGCCCCGAAGGACACATCGTTATTTCTGGACAAAGGCCGACCCGTCGCCTAACCAATCCCCTTGAAATCATGCAGGAGTGTTGATCATGGCGGTCAGGGACGTGAAAGCGGGTCTTCGCAACGAGGAAGGCATCGGGACGGTTCTCGGCATCCTGAAACAGTCCTTCGGGGAACGGTTCCAGACGGGCCATTCCTTCCGCGAGCAGCATGCGCACACCACCACCTACCTGCCGTCGCAGCTTCCGGACGGCGTCGTCTTCGTTGAAAGCGCGGATGACGTGAAGGTGGTCGTCAAAGCCTGCGCGGCGCATCGCGTGCCGGTCATTCCCTTCGGCGTCGGATCTTCCCTCGAAGGGCAGGTCAATGCTCCTTCCGGCGGAATATCCATCGATTTCAGCCGGATGAACAAGGTGCTCCGCGTCAGCCCCGCAGACCTCGACGTGACGGTGGAGCCCGGCATCACCCGCGAGGAGCTGAACCGCGAGCTGCGCGACACGGGCCTCTTCTTTCCCATCGACCCCGGCGCGAACGCCACGATCGGCGGCATGACGGCGACCCGCGCCTCCGGCACCAACGCGGTGCGCTACGGCACGATGAAGGACAATGTCCTGTCTCTGACGGTCGTCACCGCCGACGGCGAGGAAATCCGCACCGCCCGGCGGGCGAAGAAGTCGTCGGCCGGTTACGATCTCACCCGGCTTTTCGTGGGTTCGGAAGGCACGCTCGGCGTCATCACCTCGATCACGCTCAAGCTTCAGGGCATTCCGGAAAAGATCGGCGGCGGCGTCTGCGCCTTCCCGACCGTCGAGGCCGCCTGCGATGCCGTCATCATGACCATCCAGATGGGCATTCCGGTCGCTCGTATCGAACTGCTCGACGACATGCAGATGCGCGCCTGCAACGCCTATTCGAAGCTCTCCTATCCGGAGAAGCCGACGCTTTTCCTGGAGTTCCACGGGACCGAGGAAACCGTTGCGCTGCAATCGCAGCAGTTTGCGGAGATCGCGGCCGAATGCGGCGGAGACGAATTCCGCTGGACGGCCGATGCGGAGGAGCGGTCGAAGCTCTGGAATGCGCGCCACAACGCCTATTGGGCGAGCCGGGCGCTCGCGCCGGAACTGGACGGGCTTTCCACCGACGTTTGCGTGCCGATTTCGCGGCTTGCCGAATGCGTTGCCGAAACCCAGGCCGATATCGTCGAACAGGGCCTGCTTGCGCCGATCGTCGGGCATGCGGGCGACGGCAATTTCCATGTGCTGGTGCTTTTCGACGGCAAGGACCCCGCATCCGTCGGGAAGGTGGAGGCCTTCATCGAGCGCCTCAACCGGCGGGCGCTCGCCATGGACGGCACCTGCACCGGCGAACACGGGATCGGCCAGGGCAAGATGGCGTTTCTCGAAGAAGAGCTGGAGGGCGCCGTGGACCTGATGCGCACGATCAAGAAGGGCTTCGATCCCGACGATATCTTCAATCCCGGCAAGATCTTCCGGAGCGGCGAATGAACTCTTCCCGCAAGCTTGACTTGCTTCATCGGCCGATCGAACTAGTCTTTTAGAGCAAAGGGAGAACCCGTAGTGCTCGGACGCATCCTGTTGGCGATCGGCGGATTGGTCGTGGTGGCGTTGTTCACGGCGCTGCTCGCCCCGTTCTTTGTCGACTGGTCGAGTTTCCGGGTCGGGTTCGAGGAGCAGGCAAGCCGCATTCTCGGCAAGAAGGTTTCCGTCCACGGCACTGTCGATGCCCGTATATTGCCGTTTCCCTCCGTCACGCTCCACGACGTGCGGGTGGGGACGGATGCGGACGGGCAGCCGCTGGTTCAGGTGGCGCAGTTTTCCATGGACATGGAGCTTGCGCCCTTCCTTTCCGGCGAGGCCCGCATCTTCGACATGCGGATCGAGCAGCCGAAGGCGCGCATCCGGGTGCTGAAGGACGGCACGCTGGACTGGATGCGCGGCAGCCATGCGGCCATCCCCGCCCGCACCGTGGTCATCGAGGACGTGCATGTCAGCGGCGGCGAGATCGACCTGATCGACGAACAATCCGGCCAGTCGCGGCGGATCACCGGACTGTCGGGCGATTTTTCCGCGGCCTCCCTCCGCGGCCCATGGCGGGGAGAGGGCAACGCCACGCTCGACGATTACGAGGCGCGTTTCAACCTTTCGAGCGGCGCGGCCGATGCGGATGCGAAGCGCATGCCGCTCAGGCTCAGGCTCTGGCCGGATGCGCAGCCGGTGGAGCTGAACCTCGACGGGGAACTGACGCTGGCCGACAACAGGCTGGCCTACAACGGCAATTTCTCGCTCGATATCCTGCAGGAGGAGGATGAGTCCGAGCCGGTCGAGGCGCCGCCGCCCGGGCCGCGGCTGAAGGGCGGTTTCGAGCTGACGAACGAGCGCATCCGCGTTCCCCAATACCGGCTGGAGATCGGCGCGACCGACAATCCCTATGTCGTGACCGGGGAGGCGACGCTCGATACCGGCGAAAAGCCGGAATTCCTGCTGACGGCCGACGGTCAGCAGATCGACGTGAACCGGCTGGGCGAGGGCGCGCATGCCAAGACGGGCCGCGATCCGGCTGCGTCGGCGCACCGGCGCATCAACAATTTCATCCACATGGCGGCCTCCATCCCGATCCCGCAGGTGCCGGGCCGGGCGAGCCTGAGACTGCCTGCGATCGTCGCCAACGACACGACCATTCGCGACATCAAGCTCGATATCCGACCCGCCGGGCGGGGCTGGACGGTCGACAACGTGGTGGCGACCCTGCCGGGCCGCACGCAGCTCGAAGCGAAGGGCAACCTGATCCTCCGCAACAATGCCTCCTTCGTCGGCGACATGCTGGTCGCGTCCAGCCAGCCGTCCGGCCTGGCGGACTGGTTGTCGGGGCGTGTCGCGCCGGAAATCCGCCAGCTTCGCTCCGCCGGATTTTCCGCAAGGGTCAACCTGACGCCGGACCTGCAGCGTTTCGACAATCTCGAGCTTGCGATCGGACCGGCGACGCTGAAGGGGCGGCTGGAGCGCCAGTCCTCCCAGGGGCGAGCCCCGGACCTTTCGGTGAGCCTGGGCGGCAATGAAATCGACATCGACGCGATGCGGGCGCTGGCTTCGCTGCTGACCGGGGACGATGCGGGCCAGGACGTGCTGGATCACCGGGTGGCCGCGGCCCTGAAGGCGGACCGGTTCACCGCCTTCGGCGTGGCCGCCGACAATGTCGATACGGCCTTCACCATGGCCGGCGGCGTGCTTTCGCTCGAACGGCTGACGGTCGGCAATATCGAAGGCGCCCGGATATCCGCGAAGGGCAAGGTCGAAGGTTCGCTGCTCTCCTATGCCGGCAGCGGCACCCTGAACCTCCGTTCTGCCGATCCTTCGGCGTTCCTCGCCATGTTGCGCGACCGGCTGCCGCCTCATCCGGCCCTGCAGCAGCTCGCGCGCAACGCGTCGTGGTTCGCCAACACGGACCTTTCCGCCGACCTGAGCGTGGGCGGAAAGACCCCCGGCATGGATGTCGTGCTGAAGGGCAAGGCGAATGGCAGCACCGTGAATGCCGACCTGAAGCTCCCGGGCCTGTTCGATCTCACCGGCAGCGACGACATGACGCTCAGCGCCTTGCTGGACAATGCCGATCCGAGGATTCTCCTGGGGCAGTCGGGACTTGATCCCCTGCCGTTCGACGGCGACGGCGCGGGCCGGCTTGCCATCGGCCTTGCGCAGAGCGCGGCGGGCAAGGCCAAGGCGGAGCTGTCGTTCCGGACCGACAAGACCTCACTGGAGGCAAGGGGCGACCTGAACATCCAGGGCAATGGTTTCGGCGAAGGCAGCGGCCATGTGACGCTGAAGAGCGCCGATCTCGAACCCTATCTGCTGATGAACGGCATCGGCCTGCCGCAATTCGGGACCGGCCTGCCGGTCGCGGTCGAAGCGGATGTCACCATGACGCCGGAGGCGATCAAGGTCGCGGCTCTTCGGGGAGCGGCGGCAGGCAACGGTTTCGACGGCGACCTTGCCATCGACCGGAGGGCGCCCGGCATGCCGGCGACGGGATCGCTGAACGTCGACGCCCTCGATCTCGCGTGGCTTGGGGAGGCGATCTTCGGTCCGGCGGACGATCCGCAGAGCGGCGCTTTCTCTTCCGGGCCTTTTTCCAGTCCGGTCTTCGCCGGCATGGATGCGTCTGTGGACGTCAGGGCGGGAGCGTTCCATGCCGGGGCTCTCGGCGACATAACGGATTTCTCCGGCAGGATCATCCATCGCAGCGGCGGCATCACCATCGAGAACGGCGGCGGCAGCTGGCGCGGTGGCCGGCTGGCCGGCCGGCTGATGATCGCCAATGGCGAAGGCGCCGGCCTCCTGCAGGCGCGGCTTTCGGCGGAAAACGCCGATCTCGGCTCGCTCGTCTGGAAGGCCGGGAACAAGCCCGTCGCGAGCGGCAGGCTGGATTTCGACCTTTCCGCCGAATCGACCGGCAAGACCGTCGCCGAACTGCTCGGCGGGGCCAGCGGCTCTGCCGAGCTGCGGATGAAGGGGCTGACGGTCGCAGGCCTCAACTCGGACGCGCTGAAGCCGCTGATGGCCGAGGTGGACAAGCTCGGGGGCGAGGTGAGGGAGGACAAGGTCCGCCCGATCGTCTCCCGGCTGGTGCATCAGGGCAGCGTCGGGATCGGCGATCTCACCATTCCCGCGACGATCACGGCGGGGGAGGTGCGCGCGCAGAACATCGCCGCGGCGGTCGGCACGACGAGGCTTTCGGGCGAGGGGCGTTTCGATCTTCTCGAAGACAGCATGACCGCCGGTCTCGCCATCACCTACGATGCCGGGGAGGAGGCGCTTGCCGGCGGCGATCCGACCATCCGGCTCGATTATTCGGGGGATGTCTTCGCGCCGGCCAAGCGCCTCGACATCGCCGCGATGACCAATTTCCTGTCGCAGCGGGCTTTCGAGCAGGAAAGGCGGCGGGTCGAAATGCTGCAGGCGAGCGTGCTGGAAAAGCAGCGCCTGCGCCGCGAGGTGGCGCTCTACAATTTCCAGGCGGTCGAGCGGCAGGCCGCGCGTGAAAAGGCCGAGGCCGAGGAGAAGGCGCGCCAGCAGGCAGCCGAGGCCGAACGCCAGCGGCAGGCGGCGGAGGCTGCTGCGCGCGCCGCAGAGGAAGAGCGCCAGAAGCAGATCGACCAATCGCCATTCATCGTGCCGCCGACCGACAGCGTGCTCCGCCAGAACCTGCCGGCCATCCCGTCGGGCAACATGCAGAACCTGCCGGGCGTCCGGTAGTGGGCCGGAAGATGCGCTAGTTTCAAAGGATTAGAGCGTCCTTGGTGCGCCCGGCGCTCTAGACCCAGGCCGTCCGGTCGCCGAATGGCGTGCTCTCGTCGAAATTCCTGGTGCCGATCTTGTCGCTTTCGCCTGAAAGCAGGGAGGCGGCCTGCGTGTCCTCGCCCTCGCCGGCCCGGCCGGACTTCAGCTTTTCAGCCGCCTTCAGCGCTTCGAGCTGCGCCTTGAGCGCGGCGATCTCGTCCTCGATCGCAGTCTTTTTCTGCTCGTCGGTTTCGTTCGCCAGCTCTTCCTGCTTGGCGGTGATCTGCGCTTCGATCCCGTCCAGCGTGGAGGCCGAACTGCTCGATGAGGACGAGATCAGTGTGGAGGCTGCGGAAGAAATGGCGTCGACCATGGAGAAGCCCTTTTGAGAGAATCACGAAATGAAAACTCAGGAAGGAACTATCCGGCCCGATCGTTTGAATATGGTTAACTCTTGCCGGAGGATTGCTGCCGGTGCGGTGTTTTGAGCCAGGTCAGCACATGAACGCGGAGTGCGGAGGACAGGTTGCTGCCTGCACCCCGCCGATCATCGATCTCGGCGATCAGGCTGGCGAGACTGATGCTGCGTTGGGCGGCGATCGCCTTCAGTTCGAGCCAGAATTCGTCTTCGAGGGAGAAACTGGTGCGATGACCGTGAAGCGTCGCGGAATGTTTGCGGATCACGAAACCTCCGGGACATTCGGGAAAAGTTGGGCTTATTCAAACCGTTAAGCCCCTGTCGTCAAGCGGGCTGCTGATTGCTCGGTTAAGCGGGCGTTAACGATGTGCCCCAAAGGTTCAATCGTCCCGCGGCGGCTTTTCCAGCCGGCCCTGATCAAGCGTCTTTTCCGCCTTTTCGTTCCGCGCCCTGGTCAGCGATTTCTCCGCCTTGGTCCGGCCGAAGGCAATGCGGTTCTGCTCCGCTTCCTTTTCCTTTTCGAGCCGCGCCTTGCCCTTGCGGAACTGGCGCAGGTTGACGATCTCGGCGCTCATGGCAGGCGGCGTCTCCGCGCTATTGCTTCTTTCGGAACGAATCGAGCGACACGACGGAACCGGGCTTCTTTTCTTCGTCGGTCTTGGGTTTCGCTTCGGTCTCCGCCGGCTTCGCAACCGCCTCGACGGGAATGGCGGTGATCTCGGCGGACGAATTATCGTCCTCGTCGGCGAGCGGCACCTCGAATTCGAGTTCGAAATTCACCGAGGGGTCATAGAAACCGCGGATGGAATTGAAGGGGATGACCAGCCGTTCCGGAGTGTCGGAGAAGGACAGGCCGACTTCGAACTGTACGTCGGTGATCTTGAGATCCCAGAACTGGTGCTGGATGACGATGGTCATCTGCTCGGGATACTTCGCCTTCAGGTGCTGCGATATGCGCACACCCGGCGCGCCGGTGAGGAAGGTGATGAAGAAATGATGATCGCCCGGCAGGCGGCCGGTGGCCGCGACTTCGGACAAAACCTTACGGATGACGCCGCGCAAGGCGTCCTGCGCCAGAATGTCGTAACGGATGTGATCCTGCCCCATACGGTCCTGTCTTTCCATTTCTCGTCTTTTAGTGAGACGTGTTATGCCATGCCGGCCCGGCGCGGGAAAGCCCGCCATTCTCCGAGTCAGATGCAATAATATTCGACTGAGGCGTGAAGGTGAAGGCTTCTGTTGCCAGGTGCCTTCGGACCCCGCCTTGAGGTGCTAACCCCAAGGACTTGAGAGCGGAATTCCCGCACCGCCATTAGGCAGCGAGAGCGTATTCCTTAGCGTTGTTGTCGTTTGCAACTACACTTTTTGACCCGATAACGGTGGTATCATGCCGAGCAAAAGTTCGATCTTTACACCCTTGTCGATCCTATTTCGCCCCCATCAAAAGCCGGTCATCCAGGACCGACCGGTTTTTGGTGGAGGCGCCGGGTACCGCCCCCGGGTCCAATAGGTTTATTGCACCGACCGTTTATTGCCATAGCCGGGCGGGTGCCCGGCAAGTGTCATATAGGCGTTTCCTGCGCCCGTGAAAAGGGGTTGCATAATATTCGAAATCGCTTCTACAACTGGTCCTGTTCGATGTTCCCGGGCGCGCGGACGCCTTTTACGAGAGGAGAGGGAAATGAGCGAATATTTCGATGACGTGAAGAAGTATGACAGCGCTGCCGACGAGGCGGTGGTGACCAAGATCGTCAAGCATCTTGGGATCGCTCTCCGCAACCGGGATTCGGCGAATGTCGCGGCGAGCGACGAAAAGGAACTGGACCGGGTGAAGACCAACTGGTGTGAAAAGAAGCTCGGCGTGACGGGCGAGGCTGCCGACAAGGCGGTCGCCGCCGTTGCCAAGGCCATGGCCGGCGACCGTTCTAAGTCGCGCGTGACATTCTATTATCTCGTCGCCAAGGAACTCGGCAAGCTCCAGACGCTCTGACGATCGGCGCATAGACCAAGATTGCAGCCTCGACCGGCGTCTGACAAAGCTCTTCGGTCGGGGCCGCCTGATGTGAGGTGTGGAGCGGCCATTTCGGGCGTTGGTTTCGGACGCGATTGGCTATACGATTCCGCCGAATCGGCGTGTCGTGGTCCGCATGCGCGGCGACATCGCCGTCCCGCCACCGGCAGCTGTTTTCATTGAGAAATTTCCGGAATCGGAAGCCGCCCCGGTGCGAACGGTTACGCGTCGGGCAGGTGAGCATCGCAGAGGACATCGCCTTGACGTTGAGACACCCGGAATACCAATACCTCGATGTGCTGGCTCATCTTCTGGAAAAGGGAGACAGAAGGATCGACCGCACGGGTGTCGGCACGCTCTCCACGTTCGGCGTCATGATGCGCTTCGATCTTTCCGACGGTTCCTTTCCCGTCTATTCGACGAAGAAGGTGTACTGGAAGACCGCCGTGAAGGAGATGCTCTGGTTCCTGACCGGGCAAACGAACATCCAGTCTCTCCTGCGCGAGAACGTCCGCATCTGGACGGACTGGCCGCTTGCAGCATACCGGAAGGCGACCGGTTCGGATATTTCCCAGAAGGAATTCGAGGACAGGATTCTGGCTGACGATGCGTTCGCAAGGGAATGGGGTGACCTCGGCCCTGTCTACGGAAAGCAGTGGCGGCGCTGGAAAGGGGCTGACGGCAGGGAATATGACCAGATAGCGGATGTCATCGAGACGCTGCGGAGGAATCCGTCAAGCCGGCGCATGCTGTTTCACGCCTGGAACGTCCCGGAACTCGACCAGATGGCATTGCACCCATGCCATATGACCTATCAGTTCCATGTTTCCAATATCGGCGAGGGGCGGCAGTCGAAGGTCTCCATGCTTGTCCTGCAGCGCTCGAGCGACATGGGGCTTGGCAATCCCTTCAACGTCTGCCAGCAGGCGGCGTTGCTGGCCATGGTCGCCCAGCAGGTGGACATGGTCCCCGGCGAGCTCGTCTGGGTCGGCGGCGACGTTCATCTCTATCTCGATCATCAGGATCTCGCGAAGACCGTGCTTGAGCGGGAGCCCAGGCCGTTTCCGAAGCTGCGGCTGCTTCGCCGGCCGGAGAGCATCGACGGTTATACGATCGATGATTTCGAGGTCACCGGTTACGATCCGCATCCCGCCATCGAGGCTCCGGTCGCGGTTTGAGAACGATGATACCGGGACGCGGGCGGAGCCGACGTGCTTCCGGTCCTTCCCGGTTTTCCATCGGGCCGGCCGCCGCTCATTTGAGCGATCGGCGAAAACCGCGCAACGAGAATATGAAGAAGATCATCGCAATGCCGGTGAGCCAGAAGAGCTGCGGCCAGACGACGGAAAGGCCGGCGCCGCGATAGAGGATCGCCTGCGCCATGAGGATGAAGTGGGTGTTCGGCGCGGCAAGCATGATCGTCTGAATGATCTCCGGCATGCTTTCGCGGGGCGTCGTCGCGCCTGAGAGGATTTGCAGCGGCAGGAGGACGAGCATCAGGAGCAGTCCGAACTGCGGCATCGATCCGGCGAGCGTCGCCAGCGCAATTCCCATGGCGGTGGTGGCGAGAAGATGCAGCGCCGCTCCCACCATGAAAAGCGTCAGCGATCCCTCTATGGGGACGTGCAGCATGCCCTGCACGACGATCACGAGCGAAAGCAGCGTGGCGCAGAAGACGATCAGGCCCATCGACCAGACCTTGGACAGCATGATTTCCAGCGGGGTCACCGGCATCACCAGCAGGTGTTCCACCGTGCCGTGCTCCCGTTCGCGGATGAGGGCGGTGCCGGTCAGGATGATCGACAGCATGGTGACGTTGTTGATGACGTTCATCACCGACGCGAACCACATCTGGTTGAGTTCGGGGTTGAAACGCGAGCGGAGCGCCAGTTCCACGTCCGGCGTCCGGGTGGCGGTATTGGCGCGAACGAAATCCGACACTTCGGTGGTCACGATGCTCTGCACGTAGCCGGAGCCCGAAAAGGCCTGGGTCATGCGGGTGGCGTCGACATTGAGCTGGATGACGGGCGCCTTGCCGGCGATCAGGTCGCTCTGGAAGTTCGGAGGGATATCGAGCGCGAAGGTGTCCGCGCCGGCATCCATGCGTTCATCCATCTCGTTTGCCGTGATCATCGACGGCTGGTTGAAGTAGGGCGTCAGGAAGGAATCCCCGATGCGCCGCGAGAGCGGCGAATTGTCTTCGTCGACGATTGCAATCGCCGCGTTGTTCAGCGTCTCCGGAACGGCCCTGGCCTCGGTGTAGACGGCGATGGTGAAGGCGTAGACGATGAGCCCGACGAGGATGGGATCGCGCACCAGACCGCGCAGTTCCTTGACCCCGAGATGAAATATGGTTCCTGGGCGCATCGGTCACTTCGCCTGTTTCTTGAGGAAGACGGTCGCCGCCGCGATGAGCAGCGGTCCCGCGAGAAGCAGCGGCAGGAAGGCGTCACCGAGGTTTTCAAAGGCCAGTCCCTTCGAAAAGGTGCCGCGCGCGATGATGTTGAAATAGGTCGTGGGATAGATCTGGCCGATCCAGGCTCCGAAGCCCTGCAGCGACGAAACGGGGTCGATCATGCCCGAAAACTGCACCGCGGGGATGATGGTCATCAGCGTGGTCCCGAAGATCGCCGCGATCTGGCTCGATATGAAACTGGAGACCAGCAGGCCGAAAGCGGTCGAGAACGCCACATACAGGAAAGCGGCGAGGGCGAATGTCATCAGGCTGCCTGTAAAGGGAACCCGGAAGACGAGGATGGCAAACAGCCAGAGCAGCACCGCGTTGGCCATGCCGAGCGCCAGGTAGGGGGCCTGCTTGCCGAGCAGGAATTCGAGCTTGGTGACGGGCGTCACGTAGAAGTTGACGATGGAGCCGAGCTCCTTTTCTCGGACGACCGAAAGGGCGGCAAGCATGGCCGGGATCAGCAGCAGCAGGAGCGGGATGACGGCCGGCACCATGGCAACCAGGCTTTCGATTCCCGGATTGTAGCGAAAGCGTGTCTCGATGGAGAACGGGGAGGCTGCGGCGTCGCCATATATCTCGCGCGCATGCCGGGCAATCCAGCCGGCATGCATGCCCTGGACATAGCCGCGGGTGGTTTCGGCCCGCTGCGGCATGGCGCCGTCGATCCATGCGCCGACCTCCACGTCGTTGCCGCGGGCGACGTGTTCGGCGAAGCCCGGCGGTATTTCGATGGCAAGCTTCAGCGATCCGTTGCGCATGCGCCTGTCGAGATCGTTGTAGTCTTCGAGAGGCGGCTGCTCGACGAAGTATCGGGACCCGGCTATGTCGGCGACATAGTCGCGGCTGGTGACCGTGTCGTCGCGGTCGAGAACCGCGAATGTCAGGTTCTCGACATCCATGTTGATGCCGTAGCCGATGACGAACATCAGGATGACGCTGCCGATCAGGGCAAGCGTGGCGCGGATCGGATCGCGGCGCAGTTCCAGCGCCTCCCGGCGGCTGAAGCTCCAGACGCGGCGCAGATCGAAAAGGCGCCAATGACGGCTGGCCGCGAAGTCGGGCGCGGCGGCAGGTTCTTCCTGTTGCGGGGCGGGGACGGCCGCCGGTTCGCTGATCGCGTCTTCGAGGTAGCCGATGAAGGCTTCCTCAAGCGTCGCCGCCTTGCGGCTGTCGCGGATCGCGGCCGGTGTGTCGCTCACCAGCACCTTGCCGGCATGCATCAGCGATATGCGGTCGCAACGTTCCGCCTCGTTCATGAAGTGCGTGGAGATGAAGATCGTCACCTGATCCTTTCGGGAGAGTTCGATCAGCATTTCCCAGAGCTGGTCCCTGGCGACCGGGTCGACGCCGGATGTCGGCTCGTCGAGGATCAGCACTTCCGGCGAATGGACGACCGCCACGGCAAGCGACAGCCGCTGGCGGATGCCGAGCGGCAGGGCGTCGGGCAGCGAATCCATCACGTCGAGCAGCTGGAAGCGACGGCCCATTTCCTCGATCCGGGCCGGGATCGTTTCCGGCGGCAGGCGGAACAGGCGGGCATGCAGGTCGAGGTTCTGCCGGACCGTAAGCTCCGTATAGAGCGAGAAAGCCTGCGACATGTAGCCGACGCGCCTGCGGATATCCATGTCGCGCGGGTCGACTTCCTTGCCGAAAAGCCTGGCGGTGCCGCTGCTTGCGGGCAGAAGGCCGGTCAGCATCTTCATCGTCGTGGTCTTGCCGCAGCCGTTGGAGCCGAGGAAGCCGAAGATCTCGCCGCGGCGAATCCGGAAGCTGACATCGTCGACGGCGGTGAAATCGCCGAAGCGCATGGTGAGGTCTTCCGCCTCGATGGCGAAATCCGATTCGCTGAAGGTGGGCGGCGGAAGTTCCACGGCATGGTGGGCGGCCCGCTTCTCTTCCGGCATCAGCGCGATGAAAGCATCGTCCAGCGTATCCGTGCCCGTATGGGCAAGCATTTCGCCGGGCGTGCCGGTTGCGAGCACCTTTCCGGCATCCATGGCGGCGAGCCAGTCGAAACGCGCGGCTTCCTCCATGTATGCCGTGGCGACCATGACGCTGAGCTGCGGGCGCTCGGTCCTGATGTCGTCGATCAGGTTCCAGAACTGCCGGCGCGACAACGGATCGACGCCGGTCGTCGGTTCGTCGAGGATGAGCAGGTCGGGATCGTGGAGAAGGGAGCAGCACAGGCTGAGCTTCTGCTTCATGCCGCCCGAAAGCTTGCCGGCCGGCCGGTCCTCGAAACCGTCGAGGCCGGTGCGCCGCAGAAGCGTGCGGATGCGGTATTCCCGCTCCTCCTTTCTCTGTCCGAAAAGGCTTCCGAAGAAATCCGCGTTCTCGAATACCGACAGCGTCGGATAGAGGTTGCGGCCGAGCCCCTGCGGCATATAGGCGATTGCCGGGCAGACACGGCTGCGGTGGCCGCTGCTGCCCATGTCGCCGCCGAGCACGAGGACATCGCCCTTCTGGATCACGCGGGCGCCTGCGACCAGCGAGAGCAGCGTCGACTTGCCGACGCCGTCAGGCCCGATGAAGCCGATCATCCGGCCTTCGGGAATGTCCAGCGACACGTCGTCGAGAGCGAGCCGCTTGCCGTAGGCGTGGGTCAGATCTTTCAATCTCGCGACATAGGCGGGTTCCGCCGCATCAACCATGGCAAGGTGCTCCTTATGGGGCCAGTGGTTGAGACAGGGCCGCGGGCCATTGAGCGTTGGGGTCGATCCTGACATAGGCGCGCCCCGGAAGCCCGGTCTTCACCTGCGCCACATATTTCTGCAGCAGCTCCCGCGGCACCTGCGCGCGCAGCCGGAACATCAGCTTCTGGCGCTCTTCCTCCGTTTCCACTGTCTTGGGCGTGAACTGGGCGATATCGGAGACGAAGGATATGCGGGCGGGAATGACATATTGGGGGGCCGCGTCGAGAACGATGCGTGCGTCCGAGCCGATCGCGGTGCGGCCCGCATCGGCGGTCGGCAGGAAGAAGGTCATGTAGACGTCGCTGATATCCAGCATGTTGAGGACGCGCCCGCCGGCGGCGACGACCTCGCCGGGCCTTGCGACCAGATATTGAATCCGGCCGCTGCGGGGCGCCTTCAGCTCCGAATCGCGCAGATCGGCTTCGATCCGGGCGATGGTCGCCTCCGCCGCCTCGACGGAGGCCTCCGCATCCACCACCTGGGAGTTGGCGGCGCCGATCGCGGCGTCCGTCGCGGCGAGCTTTGCCTTGGCGGCGGCGACGGTTGCCCGGGCGGTATCGACCCGGGCGCGATCATCGTCGAGGACCTGGTCGGACACCGTTCCGCTGCGCGAAAGCTGCTCGCTGCGTGTGAGCCTCTTCTGGGCGGACTGAAGCTCCGTTTCGGTCTGGGCCACGGTCGCCGCCGCCGATTCCTTCTCGGCCTGCCGCTGGGTGACGAGGCTGCGGGCCGTGTCGATGCCGATCTTCGCCCGGGCGAGCTGCGCTTCCGCCTCGCGCTTCTGGGCGGTGAGCTGCTCGATATCCATGCGGGCGAGGACCTGCCCGACTTCGACAAAATCGCCTTCCCTGACGAGGACATCCGTCAGGCGTCCCGCCGTGCGCGCGGCGATATCGATCTCGGCCGCTTCTATGCGTCCGTTGCCGCTGGCGATTCCCTGCATGGCCTGTTGTGCGTTATGATCCTGCACGTATTTCCAGCCCAGAGCGCCGGCGGCTACGACGACCGCGAGGACCGCGGCGATTTTTCCGGTGCGATTCAAGATGCGGCTCCATTTCGGAAGGGTTGCGATTGAGGTCGGGAACTTTGCAAGCGTGGCTGTCGATCTGCCAACATTGGTTCTGCGCTGTCCATCGCCGGCCCGCACTTGATTGCCCGGGGACGCGGCCGGCAACATTGACAAGGATCAAGATCGCCTTCGAAACCAGCAATGCCGAAAAGATGCGCGAAGGCAAGCTGCGGTCGTGGTCGGGCGGCGGCCGGAAGGAGCGGCTCTTTGCCCCATGCGGGGAGGGAAGGCATCACGCTCCTCCGCTTTTTTCCGCGCGCCTGTCCATGCGTTCCCCGAAAGCGGTCAGGATCGGCTCCTGTCCCTTCAGTATCTTCCGCCTTGCCTCGTCGAGCCCGAACCATCCGGCACGGTCGACCTCCGGAAACTGCTGCAGGCGCCCGGAACGAGGCGGCCATTCGAGCGGGAACGTGTTGCTGACCATGTGGTCCGGATCGATCGGAGGATTTGCCTCGACCGACCAGACCAGCACCCTTTTGCCGCCGGGTTGCCGGTATTCGCCCAGCCATTCGAACTGCCCTTCGACGGTCGTGCCGATTTCCTCCGCTGTTTCCCGGATGGCGGCCGCAAACTCGTCCTCACCTTCCTCCATCAGCCCCTTCGGAACAGACCATGCTCCTTCGTCCTTGCGCGCCCAGAACGGGCCGCCCGGATGCACCAGAAGCACTTCGGGCCCTTCGGCCGGATGCCTGAATATCAAAAGACCCGCGCTGCGCTTCGGCATGACGATCCATCCCCTGGCCCTCAGGCCTGCTCGAACCGGCCGGGGCGCGCTGACGATTCGCGCTTCCGGCATTTGACGAAGATCATCGTTGCCGGTCCGCCGCCTGACTAGGCTGCAATTCATCGGGTCAATCAAGACCGATATAGAGGAGACATGTCATGTCGTTCAAAACAGTGCTGGCGGTCGTCGGTGCGACCGATGCCGCCGCCGACATCAGCAAGGCTGCCGAGCTTGCCCTGGAGCTCGACGCGCATCTTTCCCTCGTCGCGGCGGGGCTTGCCCTGCCACCGACCGTGGGGGAGTTCCCGACCGGAACCGCATGGCTCGACCAGCGATACGAAGACATCAAGGTGCTGGACGACGTGCAGAAGCAGGCGGAGACGGTTTGCCGCGCGAACGGGCTCTCCTTCGAGATCGGGCAGATTTACGCGGAAAGCGTCTTCCTCGCCGGCGAAATCCTGCAGCGGGCGCTTTATGCGGACGTGATCGTCGTTTCTGACGGCGTGAGGGGCGACCGGGAACTGACCCGGGCGATCGTGGACGGCGGCGTTCTCGATGCCCACAGGCCGTTCCTGCTCGTTCCGAAAGAGCGCAGGGCGACCTTCAAGCCGAAGACGGTCCTGCTTGCATGGAATTCCCGGACGGAGGCGGCGCGGGCCGCCCGCGAAGCGCTCGGCATGCTGGTATCCGCCGATGCCGTCCATGTCGTGCTGGTCGATCCGGACACCAGCTACTGGCGCAACGGCGGCGAGCCGGGGGCAGATGCGGCCACCTATCTTTCGCGCCACGGCGTCAAGACCGTCGTCGAGCAGCTTGCAAGCGGTGGCAGGCCGGTCGAGCAGGTCCTGGAGCAGCATGCGCTGGATATCAATGCCGACCTGATCGTCATGGGCGCCTATGGCCATTCGCGACTGCGGCAGCGGATTTTCGGCGGGGTTACGGCTTCGATGCTGAAGGATGGCAGGTTCCCGGTCTTCCTGGCGCGATAAGGATCAGGGATCAAGGCAGACCGCCCGGCTTCACGAACGGAGCCGGGCGGTTTTTCATTGGCGGCATGGCAGGGCTGTCAAGGCGGATATACCGGTGTCGGGCCGAAGCTGGCGGCGCCTTTATCGAACGTCCTTGCGGCAGCGCCACTTGTCGAGTTCGGTGACGACGAGGATCGATGAGGCGGCGAGCAGCATCATTGCCCATTCCGCAAGCGAGATAGGAGCGAGTTCGAGCGTGTCCCGGAACCAGGGCATGTACATTGCCGCGATATGCAGGGCCTGCGCCGATACGACGGCGAGCAGCAACAGCGGATTGCCGAAGAACTTGAGCGAGAAGACGGAGCGATGTTCCGAGCGGCTGGTGAAGGTCTGCACGTTCTCGAACAGGACGAAGAGCAGGAGCAGCATGTTGCGCGCCTGCGAGACCTCGTATCCCTGCTGCAGAAGCCAATAGAAGACGGCGAAGCCGCCCAGGCCGATGACGAGCGTCGACAGGACGATCCGGCGGATCATCAGCCGGTCGAAGATCGGTTCCCTGGGACGCCGCGGAGGACGCGCCAGCTCGTCTCCCTCCGGTTTCTCGCCGGCAAGGGCCACATCCTGGATGCCGTTGGTGACGAGGTTGAGCCAGAGGAGCTGCACTGGCAGCAACGGCATGGGCAAGCCGAGCGGTATCGCCAGCAGGAAGAGCAGCATTTCCGCAGCACCGGTCGCGACCAGCATCAGGATGACCTTGCGGATGTTGGAATAGGCCGTGCGGCCTTCCCTGATGCCGCTGACGATCGAGGCGAAATTATCGTCGGTGACCACGATGTCGGCGCTTTCCTTGGCGACTTCCGTTCCCTTGCGTCCCATCGCCACCCCGACATGGGCGTGCTTGAGAGCGGGCGCATCGTTGACGCCGTCGCCGGTCACGGCGACGAAATGGCCGTTGCGGGCGAGCGACAATACGATCGCGAGCTTTTGCGCCGACGCGACGCGCGCATAGAGGCGGGCATGCCTGGTCAGTTCGTCGAGATGGTCGAGACCTCTTTCCTCCGCCTTGCTGACCTCCTCTCCGGTCGTGACCTGCTCCGGCCGGAATTGCAGGCCGGCCTGGCTGGCGATGGCGGCGGCCGTCTTCGGATCGTCGCCGGTCACCATCGAGACGTCGACGCCCGCCGCACGGCATTCGCGGATCGCCTCGGGCACTTCCGGCCTGATCGGGTCCTGCATGCCGGCAAGACCCAGGAAGACGAGATCGACGAGGTGGTGATACCCGTAGGCCTCGTCCGCGCCGCTGCGGATTTCTCCCTCCGCAAAGGCGAGCACACGCAGGCCGCGCTCCGCCATTTCCTCCTTCTGCCGGAAAAGAGCCTGGCGGTCGACCGGCGCCACGCCCTTGCCGGTGTCCATCCGGTCGGCCATGTCGATCAGGACTTCCGCCGATCCCTTCACGAATATGCGGACACGATCTCCGCGACGGTGAAAGGAAGCCGCATATTTCAGGTCCGGCTCGTAGGGGATGCGGGCGACCAGCGGGTAGTCTTCCGCGATCGCGTCCTGCGTCAGCCCGCCCTTGCGCGCGGCGGCGAGAAGAGCCACGTCCACCGTATCGCCGATCCCCTTCCAGCCGTCGGCCTCTTGGGTGAGCGCGCCTTCATTGGGCAACATCGCCGCCTTCAGAAGCTTTGCGGCCCGATCCCGGGCCTCGGTCGGGCTCATGTTCGAACTGCGGATTTCGCAGTCGTCGAGATCCCTGCCGGCGTCGAGCACCAGGTTCGTACCGTCCGGCAGGCGGATATCGGTGACCGTCAGCTCGTTGAGGGTCAGGGTGCCGGTCTTGTCGGTGGCGATCATCGTGCAGGAGCCGAGCGACTCCACCGCCGGCATGCGGCGTACGATGACATTCCTCCTGGCCATGCGCCGCATGCTGATCGCCAGCGCGATCGATATGGCGATCGGCAGGCCTTCCGGTATGGCGCTGACGGCGAGGCCGACCGACATCAGAAAGAGATCGCTCCAGGCAAGGCCGCGCAGAAAACCAACGGCGATGAGGATGAGCGAGGCGATGCCGACCGTCCAGGCGATCACGTTGGAGAAATGGGCGAGACGGATCATCAGCGGCGGCTGGGAAACCGATGCCTTGCCGATTTCGGACGCGATCCGGCCGATCTCGGTGGAGAGTCCCGTTGCGGTGACAATGCCCTTGCCGCGGCCGCGCGTGACCAGGGCTCCGGCAAAGGCCATGGCTGCCTTGCGGTCCCCGGCCGGGACGCCGGGAAGGGGAGCCGCTTTGCGCACCGGCAGGGATTCCCCGGTGAGCAGCGATTCGTCGCAAAGCAGGTCGTTGACTTCCATGAGCGTGAGGTCGGCTGGGACCCTTCCGCCGGCATCCAGCAGGACGAGATCGCCGGGGACGAGGAAGCGCGCCTCGATCTCCTGCACCTGGTCCTCACGGATGACGGCGGCATGCGGTTGTTCGAGTTGCCGGAGCGCGGCGGCCGCCCGGCCCGCGGAATATTCCTGCATCGAGCCGATCACCCCGTTCAGGAGCAGCACGACACCGATGAAGATGGCGTCCTCCGCTTCGCTGACGACCAGCGAAACGGCTGCCGCCAGCAGGAGGATGTAGATCAGCGGGCTGCGGAACTGGCGCAGGAAGATGACAAGGAGGGATGGAGACGTCGGCTCGGGGAGCAGGTTGGGGCCGTGCTCTTCGAGCCGGCTCGCAGCTTCGGCGCCGGTCAGTCCCCGGGACATGGCTGTCCCGGGCATATCGCGAGGCAAGGTCGAGGTGGCGGGCATGAGGGGCTCCGGTTTCAGGGCTGCCCCTCAATGTCCTTGTCGGGGCCTGTCGTAGCCCCCGACAATAGACGGGAGGCTCCGCCGGCCATTGACATCTGTCAATTCAGGCCGCGTCGACGATCAATTCGTCCATTTCCAGTTGCGGATTTCCGGCATGTCCTCGCCATGTTCCCGTACGTAGCGGTGATGTTCCTGCAGTTTGTCGCGCAGGGTGTCCGCCACATGCGCGGCCTTTTCCTTCAGGCCCGGAACCCGCTCGATCACCTCGATGGCGAGGTGGAAGCGGTCGAGTTCGTTCAGCACCGTCATGTCGAAAGGCGTCGTGGTCGTGCCTTCCTCCACGAAACCGCGGACATGGATGTTCCTGTGGTTGGTGCGTTTATAGGTCATGCGGTGGATGAGATAGGGATAGCCGTGATAGGCGAATATTACCGGCCGGTCGGTGGTGAAAAGCCGGTCGAACTCCGCATCGGCCAGGCCGTGCAGGTGCTGTTCCTTCGACTGCAGCGCCATGAGGTCGACGACGTTGACGACGCGGATGCGAAGCGCGGGAATGGCCTCCCGCAGGAGCTTGACGGCGGCAAGCGTCTCCATGGTCGGCACGTCGCCGGCGCAGGCCATCACCACATCCGGAGAAAGGGCTCCGTCCTCGTTGCCCGCCCAGTCCCAGATGCCGATGCCGGCCTCGCAATGGGCCACGGCCTCGTCCATCGTCAGCCATTGCGGCTCCGGCTGCTTGCCGGCGACGATGACGTTGATGCGGTCCCAGGTCTTCAGGCAATGGTCGCCGACCCAGAGCAGCGTATTGGCATCCGGCGGCAGATAGATGCGCACGATATCCGCCTTCTTGTTGGCGACGAGATCCACGAAGCCGGGGTCCTGGTGGGAGAAGCCGTTATGGTCCTGCCGCCAGACATGCGAGGTCAGCAGGTAGTTCAGCGAGGAGACGGGCTTGCGCCATTCGAGCTCGCGGGAGACCTTCAGCCATTTGGCATGCTGGTTGAACATGGAATCGATGATGTGGATGAAGGCTTCGTAGCAGGAGAAGAAGCCGTGGCGACCGGTGAGCAGGTAGCCTTCCAGCCAGCCCTGGCAAAGATGCTCCGACAGCACTTCCATGACGCGCCCGTCGCGCGAAAGATGCACGTCATAAGGCTCTATCTTCTCCATCCAGACGCGGTCGGTGGTTTCAAAGACGGCGCCGAGGCGGTTGGATTCCGTTTCGTCGGGGCCGAAGATGCGGAAGTTGGAGTTGGCGTCGTTGAGCTTCAGGATGTCGCGCAGATAGCGGCCGAGCACTTCCGTGGTCTGGACCATGGCCTTGCCACGCTCCGCCGGCAGTACCGGCACGGCATGGTCGCGGATATCCGGCACCGTGAGTTCCTTGCGCAGCACGCCGCCGTTGGCATGCGGATTGGCGCCCATGCGGCGCTCGCCTTTCGGGGCAAGCGCCTGCAGTTCGGCCTTCAGCCTGCCTTTCGCATCGAACAGGTCTTCCGGGTCGTAGCTGCGCATCCAGTCCTCGAGGATCTTGCGGTGGGCGGCGTCCTCCCGGCAATTGGCGACCGGAACCTGATGCGCCCGCCAGAAATCCTCGACCTTCTTGCCGTCCACTTCCTTCGGGCCCGTCCAGCCCTTGGGGCTTCTCAGCACGATCATCGGCCAGCGCGGGCAACCGTCGCCGGGATCGCCGCCGCGCGCTTTCGCCTGGATTGCCTTGATGCGGTCGAAGACCCGGTCGAGCACCGACGCCATCTGCAGGTGCATCTTCTCCGGCTCGTGCCCTTCGACGAAGAAAGGTTCGTAGCCATATCCCCGGAAGAGATGTTCGAGGTCTTCGTCGCTCACGCGGGAGAGCACGGTGGGATTGGCGATCTTGTAACCATTCAGATGCAGGATCGGCAGCACGGCGCCGTCGCGGGTTGGATTGATGAACTTGTTCGATTGCCAGCTTGCCGAAAGAGGCCCGGTCTCCGCTTCGCCATCCCCGACGACGCAGGCGACGACGAGGTCCGGATTGTCGAAGGCGGCGCCATAGGCATGCACCAGGGCATAGCCGAGTTCGCCGCCTTCATGGATGGAGCCGGGCGTTTCGGGTGCCGCATGGCTTGGAATGCCGCCGGGAAACGAGAACTGCCTGAAGAGCTTCCTGACGCCCTCCGCGTCCTCGGAAATCTCCGGATAGATTTCGCTGTAGCTGCCTTCGAGATAGGTGCTGGCGACCATGCCGGGTCCGCCATGGCCCGGTCCGCAGATGTAGATCACGTTCCGATCGCGGTTGCGGATAATGCGGTTGAGGTGGGTGTAGATGAAATTGAGGCCGGGGGTCGTGCCCCAGTGGCCGAGCAGCCTGGGCTTGATGTGTTCGGCCTTCAGGGGCGTGCGCAAAAGCGGATTGTCGAGCAGGTAGATCTGCCCCACGGAGAGATAGTTGGCGGCGCGCCAATAGCGATCCATCAGCGCCAGTTCTTCCGCGCCGATCTGAGGGCTGATTTCTGGGCCGATCTCAGGGGTTGCAGGTGAGGGAGCGTTCGGCTGCATCGGTTTCTCCTTTGAATGGTCTGGCGCACCTTTACCGGGAAACGGAAACCCGTTCATGACATAGGTCATGGTCCGCCGGGGATGGGATGGATCAGGACGCGGCGGGCCGCTTTCCTGCTGTAAACAACGAAAGGCATTCCTCCACGATCATCTGTTCTTCGTCCGTGGGAATGACGTAGACTGCGATACGGCTTGTCGGCGTGCTGATCTTCATCGCATTTCTTTCATTGGCGGCGGTGTCGAGCTCGACGCCGAGCCAGAGGAGCCGTTCGGCGACCCGTTCGCGCACCTTCGGCTGGTTCTCGCCGATGCCGGCGGTGAACACGATGGCATCCAGTCCTTCCAGCGTGGACGCCAGACGGCAGATTTCGCCGGCGATCCTCAGCGTGAAGAGATCGATCGCTTCCTGCGCCTGTGCGCCGCCATCTTCGAAAAGATCCCGGATGTCCCCGCTCAGGCCGGAGACCCCGAGAAGGCCGGACTGGTGATAAAGCATGTCCTCCACCTCCCGGACGGTCTTGCCGAGAGGGCCGAGGAAATGCAGGAGCACGCCCGGATCGAGCCAGCCCGGCCGCGTCGCCATGGGAATGCCGTCGAGCGTGGAAAAGCCCATGCTGGTGTCGCGGCTCTGGCTGTTCTCGATGGCGCAGAGGCTGGCGCCGCTGCCGAGATGGGCCATGACGACCTTGCCGCGGCCGACCTCCGGTTCCTTCCGGGCCAGAGCGCCGGCGACATACCGATAGGAGAGGCCGTGGAAGCCGTACCGCTTGATGCCCCGGTCGTGATAGGCGCGGGGGATCGCGATCCGCCGCACGAGGTCCTGCTGGGTGGCATGGAAGGTGGTGTCGAACGAGCCGGTCTGGAAAAGCGCGGGCCGCAGGTGCCGTACCGCCCTGATGAGCCGCAGCGCCTGCGGCTGATGGAGCGGGGCCAGCTCCGTCAGCGTCCTGATCTTTTCGATCGTTTCCAGATTCAGTTCGACCGGACCGTCGAAGGCATCGCCGCCGTGGACGATCCGGTGTCCGGCCGCGATGACGGTCCGGAGATCGAAATGCTTCCCCAGTTCCCGGAACACCTCGTCCATGAGATCGGCAAGATCGTCGCCGGCTTCTCCCTCGAGCGGCAGCTCGAACTGCGTCGGGCCTTCCTTCAGGTGCAGCATCAGCGGCTGGCTGGCGAAATCGACCACCGCCTTGCCGACGCGCTCCGGTTCGTCGCCCGAAAGCCGGAAGATGCCGATCTTCACGGTGGAGGAGCCGGCATTGAAGGTCAGGAGAAGCCTGTCGGTCATGCGATGTTCCCTGTCTCTTGGCGCTTGGCGGCGATCAGCTTGGCAAGCGCGGCGGAGGCCGTGCGAACCTTGGCGGGATCGGCGCGGCTTGTCAGAATGATAGGAACGCGAGCGCCGAGGACCAGACCGGCCGCGTCCGCGCCGGCGAAATAAATGAGCTGCTTGGCAAGCATGTTGCCGGCTTCCAGATCGGGAACCAGAAGAATATCGGCCTGGCCGGCGACGGGCGAGGCGATGCATTTCGCCTGGGCCGCTTCGATGCTGATGGCGTTGTCGAAGGCAAGCGGTCCGTCGACGACCGCGCCGGTGATCTGCCCGCGCGCCGCCATCACGGTCAGGGCCGCGGCGTCGAGCGTCGCGGGCATCCGGCTGTTGACGGTTTCGACGGCAGCCAGCACGGCGACAAGCGGCTTTTCGACACCGATCAGGTGCATCAGGTCGACGGCGTTCTGGCAGATGTCGCGCTTCTGATCAAGATCGGGCTGGATGTTGATCGCGGCGTCGGTGACGACGAGCAGCTTTTCGTAGGCGGGCACGTCCATCATGTAGACGTGGCTCATGCGCCGTTCCGTCCGCAATCGCGAGGATGGAGCCACGACCGCCGACAGCAGTTCGTCGGTATGGAGGCTGCCTTTCATCAGCGCCGCGACCTTGCCGGTCGAGGCAAGTTCGACGGCGCGTTCCGCCGCGGCGTGGCTGTGCTCGACGGCCTCGATACCGATGCCTTCCAGCGAAAGTTCGGCCGCATCGGCAATCGTTCTGATCTTCCGTTCCGGCCCGACCAGGATCGGATCGAGAAGCTGCTGGTCCCGAAGCTCGACCGCGGAGCGAAGGGCTTCGGTCGAGCAGGGATGCACGATCGCCGTGCGCATGGGAGGCAATGCGACCGCCTGACGGATAAGGGCCTCGTAGCGGCCATGGTGTCTGAGCATGGTATCCACAGGAGCGTCCTGTTCCCTGTTGTTGCATGACCCGGAGGGCCGGCTCGCGGCCTTTGTTCCCGGGAAAAGCGACATGTTCCTTGACATAGCGCAAGGTCGTCGCCCCCCGTCATGAAGAATTGATCTTCGAAGGGCAGGTTTGGCGAAGTCATCAAAGGAGACGAGCGATGCTGCATGCGGTCGAGAATGCTTCCGGTACGGGCGATCTGTCGGATGAACTGCTTGCCTTGCGCAACGACATTGCCGGCCAGGCAGCGTCGAGGCTTCAGGCGCTTGCAGGCGAGGATCAACTGAACGGGGACAAGCGGGCCGGGCTTGAAAATCTCTGCCATTACCTCTCGCTGCGGCATCACGACCTGCGATCGCTGCAGCGCAAGCTGATGTGGCGCGGCCTCTCGTCGCTCGGCCGGCTGGAAAGCCGGGTTCTGCCGACGATCGACGCCGTCCTGGCGACGCTTGCAGCCATTCGCGGCGCGGAGCCGCCGTTCCCGCCACCTTCCGAGGAGGCGTTCTTCCGGGGCGAAAACCTTTTGCGGCAATCGACGGACGAGCTTTTCGGCGAGCCCCGCGCACACCGCCGGAGCCGCATCATGGTGACGCTTCCGAGCGAGGCCGCAGAGCGTCCGGATTTCATCCTGGACCTTGCGAGGCGCGGAATGGATGTCGCGCGGATCAACTGCGCCCATGACGACGATCAGGCGTGGGCCGAGATGGCCAAGCATGTGAAGGCCGCCGGCGCCGATCTCGGTCGACGGCTGACGATCCTCATGGACATAGCGGGACCCAAGATCCGTACGGAGGCGGTGGCGGCCGAGAAGGGCAGCAGGCTCCAGGCGGGCGACCTCCTGCGGCTCGTCGCGAAGGGTGCGCCATACGTGACCCCCGACGTGCGCTTCTCCTCCGCCGTCTCCCTGCCGGAAATCGTGACGCGCGTTTCGGTCGGGGATCGTATCCGTTATGACGACGGCAAGCTGGAAGGCGTGGTGGAAAGCGTTTCCGAAGGCGAGGCGCTTGTCCGCGTGGGCCATGCCAAGACCGGCGGGGCGAAGCTGAAACCGGAGAAGGGGCTGAACCTGCCGGATACCGCCCTCGGGCTTTCTCCGCTGACCGCCAAGGACCACAGCGATCTCGCCGCGGTCATCGGCCATGCCGACATGCTCGGCTATTCTTTCGTCAGCAGGCCCGACGATATCGACCTCCTGGAAGAGGCGCTCGCCGAATTCCCGCGCCGGGATCACGCGCTCGGCCTCATCGCCAAGATCGAGCAGCCGCAGGCGGTCACCAACCTGCCGGCGCTGATCGCGCGGGCCTATTGCCGCAACCGGCCCTTCGGCGTGATGATCGCGCGCGGCGATCTCGCCGCCGAAATCGGTTTCGAGCGGGTCGCGGAAATGCAGGAGGAAATCCTCTGGATCTGCGAGGCCGCCTGCGTGCCGACCGTCTGGGCGACGCAGGTCCTGGAGGACCTGGTCAAGGAAGGGCTGCCCTCCCGGGGCGAGATGACCGACGCGGCCATGGCTGCCCGGGCGGAATGCGTCATGCTCAACAAGGGGCCCGCGGTCGGCGAGGCCGTGACCCTTCTCGACAGCCTGCTATCGCGGATGGACGAGCATATCTTCAAGAAGACCCCGACCTTGCGGGCGCTGAAGTCCTGGTAAATGCTGGAGCGGGGTTTGTCCGTTGACCCACGTCAAGGTCGCGCCGCGCATCGGATGGCCTCCTGTCGGGGAGACCATCCGCAAGGAAGAGGACGACGATGACGGAAGATCAGAGCAGCACGATCGCTTTCCTGGCCGATCCGGCGACCCATGGCCTCAAAAATCCGGTCGATACGATCGAGACGCATATCTCGGTGATCGTGCTCGCCGGCGACCGGGCCTACAAGATGAAGAAGGCGCTGAAGCTTCCCTATGTGGATTTCTCCACCGCCGCCATCCGCGAGGAAGCCTGCCGCAAGGAAATCGCGCTGAACGGCGAGACCGCTCCCGGGCTTTACCTCGGCGTGCGGAGGATCACGCGCGCGTCGGACGGTTCCCTCGAATTCGATGGGAGCGGACCGCTCGTGGACACCGCCATCGAAATGGTGCGGTTCGGACAGGAACTGCTTTTCGACCGCATGGCGGTCGCCGGCAGGCTCACGCCTGAATTGATGAGCGCCGCCGCCCACATGATCGCCGTCTATCACAGCAAGGCGCCTGTCGTTTCCACAGGAGGCGGGGCGGAAAACATCGCCGCCGTTCTCGATATCAACGATGCCGGTTTTGCCACCAGCCACGTCTTCGATCCGGCGGCGGTTGCCGAACTCGGCGAAGCGTTCCGTTCGAAGCTCGGGCGCCACGCGGCGCTGCTCGACCGGCGGGCTCTGGCCGGCAGGGTCCGGCGTTGTCATGGAGACCTGCATCTGCGCAACATCTGCTTGCTGGACGGTCAGCCATGCCTTTTCGACTGTATCGAATTCAATGCGCAGATCGCCACGATCGATGTCCTCTACGACCTTGCCTTCCTGCTCATGGACCTCTGGTATCGCGGCTTTCCGGATCTCGCCAACCTGGTGACGAACCGCTATTTCGACGAGACGGGCGACGAGGACGGCTTCTGCTTGCTGCCGTTCCTGATGGCGATCCGGGCGGCCGTTCGCGCGCATGTCACGGCGACGCAGGCCGAGGAACCCGGTCAGGATACCGGCAGGCTGACGAAGGAGTCGAAATCCTACTTCGACCTGGCGCATGCCCTGCTTGAGGACCGGCCGGCGCGTCTCATCGCGATCGGCGGGCTGAGCGGGTCGGGCAAGACGACGGTCGCCGATCGTCTGGCGGCAAGGGTCGGGGCGCCGGCGGGGGCGAGGATCATCGAAAGCGACCGGATACGCAAGGCGCTGCACGGCGTCTCCGCCGACACGAGGTTGCCGGCCTCCGCCTACAGTCCCGATGTCTCCCGCAAAGTCTATCAGGAAATGGCGCGACGGGCGGAACTGATCCTGGCGCAGGGAGGTTCGGCGGTCGCCGATGCCGTTTTCGACGATCCCCTGAAACGGGCGCTCATCGAGACGGCCGCTGCCAATACCGGTGTCGATTTCCTGGGAATCTGGCTGGATGCCGATCCGGCATTGCTCCTTCAGCGGGTTCGCGACCGGAAAGGCGGCCAATCGGATGCCGATGCGAACGTGCTTGCCGGCCAGCTTGCCCGCAATCCCGCGAACATCACATGGCGTCATGTCGATGCGTCGATGCCGCTGGAGGACATCCTCGCCGCCATCCTTCGCGGCTGAGGAGAAAAGGCGCCGGAAATCGATCCCGGCGCCTTGATCCGGCAGGTCATGCCACGGATGCGAAATCCAGAACCATGCGTCCCTCGATCTTGCCGTCCTTGAGGCGGGCGAAGATGTCGTTGATATCCTCGAGCGGCGCCTTGTGGATTTCGGTCTTGACCTTGCCTTCGGTCGCGAAGGCGACCGCCTCGTCGAGGTCGCGGCGCGTGCCGACGATCGAGCCGCGAACGGTGATGCGCTTCAGCACAACATCGAAGATCGGGGTGGGGAATTCCCCCGGCGGCAGGCCGACGAGGCTCACCGTTCCCTTGCGCCTTACCATGCGGATGGCCTGAGAGAAGGCCGGCGGCGAAACGGCCGTCACGAGAATGCCATGGGCTCCGCCGCCCGTGGCGTCCCTGACTTCCTCGACGGCCGTCAGGGCGCGCGCATCGACGGCGAGATCGGCCCCGACGCTGCGGGCGAGGGCGAGCTTTTCGGCGCTGACGTCCAGCGCCGCGACCTTGAGGCCCATCGCCTTTGCATATTGGATGGCGACATGGCCGAGGCCGCCGACACCCGAGATCGCCACCCATTCGCCGGGCCGGGCCTCGGTTTCCTTCAGGCCCTTGTAGGTGGTGACACCGGCGCAAAGGATGGGCGAGATCGCGGCGAAGTCGACATTCTGCGGCAGGCGTGCGGCGAAGGCCGCGGAGGCGATGACATACTCCGCAAAACCGCCGTTGCAGCTGTAGCCCGTGTTGTGCTGGTGCTCGCAAAGCGTTTCCCAGCCCGTCTCGCAATATTCGCAACGAAGGCAGGCGTCGTGCAGCCAGGCCACGCCGACGGCATCGCCTTCCTTGAAATCCGTCACGCCCGGGCCAAGCTCAACGACCACGCCGGCAGCTTCGTGTCCCGGGATGAAGGGCGGCGTCGGCTTGACGGGCCAGTCGCCATCGGCTGCATGAAGATCGGTGTGGCATACGCCGCAAGCGATGACCTTCACGAGAATCTCGCCCGGCCCGGGGACCGGAACGGGGACGCATTCGATTGCAAGAGGTTTGCCGAATTGATGCACCACGGCAGCTTTCATCGTCCTGGCCATCTTTGTCTCCTTTTGGTGAGAGGCGCAGTATCCGAGCCGATTTTGATGAGCTGGAAGCTCGTTTCATTGATCCAACGCAATCAAGAACAGTCTTGCCAGGCGAGCTTTCCGGTAAACACATAGCCGATGCCGCGCACGGCCTTGATGAGCTGGGGCTGCCTGGCATCGGCTTCGATCTTCCGGCGCAGCCGCACGATCTGGGCGTCGATGGTCCGGTCGAAGGCGGCAAGCTGCCGCCCGCGGGTCGCATCCATCAGGAATTCGCGGGAAAGCACCCGTCCGGCATGCTGTACGAACGTTGCCAGCATTTCGAACTCGCCGGTCGTGAGTTCCACGTTCCGGCCATCCGCCGCCGCCAGCTCCCTTCGTGTGAGGTCGAGGCTCCAGCTTTCGAAGCGGACGATCTTCTCCTCGCCGGCATCCTTCGGTACCGTGCCGGACTGCCGGCGCCGAAGGATGGACTTCAGCCGGGCATGGACCTCGCGCAGGTGAAAGGGCTTGGCGATGTAGTCGTCCGCGCCGATTTCCAGGCCGATGATCCGGTCGATCACGTCGTCGCGTCCGGTGAGCATCATGATCGGAATATCCGAATAGGCCCTGATCTCGCGGGCGAGATCCAGGCCGTCCTCGCCGCCCGGCAGCGACAGGTCGAGGAGGATGATGTCGATATTCCTGTGTCTGAGATGCGCCTGCATCTCGATGCCGCTGGCGGCGGCGCTGACCGCATATCCTTCGCCGTCGAAATAGCGGGTGAGCATCTGGCGCACCCTCTCGTCGTCATCGACGACGAGAATATGGGCGGCGCAAGTCTGGGGAGATGACATCTGAAAGGAAGCCGTATCCGTCACAATCTGTTGCATAACCCAACCGTCTCCAATACCGCTAGATTCGTTGCGGCCGGCCTCTGACCGGCTCTACCGAACGAAAGCGGTGTCATGTTTCCGACGAATTGTCCGAATGTTCTCCATAGGCGGAATACAGCTTTTGCATATGAGACAAATTGCCTACACGCGCTGATTTCAGGGCGGACGGCATGACGAAGCCGCGTCTCGTCATTGTCGTCGCCGTTTCCAGGAATGGCGTCATCGGCCGGGACGGCGACATGCCGTGGAAGCTGTCGACCGATCTCAGGCGTTTCAAGGCGATGACGCTCGGCAAGCCGGTCATCGTCGGGCGCAAGACCTTCGATTCATTCGGAGGCAGGCCGCTGCCCGGCCGCCCGCACGTCGTCGTCACCCGGAATCCCGGCTTCCGTTATGAAGGCGTCGATGTGGCCGCATCGTTTGCCGAGGCTGTCGGCGTGGCCGGCCGGAAGGCTGCGGAAACCGGTGCGGATGAAATCTTCGTGCTCGGCGGCGGAGAAATCTATGCCGAGGCGATCAAGATCGCCGACCTGCTGCGCGTCACGCATGTCGAGACCGATATTTCCGATGGGGACACTGTCTTTCCGGCGATCGATCCGGATATTTTCGAAAAGATCGAGGAGATCGCGGTGCCGGCCGGCGAGAGGGACAACTACCCCACGCGTTTCGTCACCTATCGCCGCTACGGCGCGACAAACTGAAACATTTCGTTACCAAACAACGGGAAGTTATTGAGCCTGCGTTGAAAGCGAGGCGCCGCATACCTATAACGGCATGGCCAGACTGCCATCACACGGCATGGTCGCGGCGAGGGAGTGGCAAGAACAAAGAGGTTTTGATGCCCTGGAGCAATCAGAATGGCGGCGGCGGCCCGTGGGGCGGCGGCGGTAACAATCAGGGGCCCTGGGGGCAGGGACCGAACCGTCCGCGCGGCGGAGGCAGCGGCGGTCCGCCCGACCTTGAGGACATCATCCGGCGCAGCCAGGACCGGCTGCGCGGCGTGATGCCCGGCGGCTTCAACGGCGGGGCGTTCGTGATCGTGCTGATCGTGGTCGTCGCCTTCCTCGCCTTCCAGTCCGTTTATACCGTGCAGCCGGACGAACGCGGCGTCGAACTGCGCTTCGGCCGCCCGAAGGAGGAAATCTCCATGCCGGGCCTGCATTTCCATTTCTGGCCGTTCGAGTCCGTCGAGATCGTGAAGGTCACGGAACAGCAGCAGAATATCGGCGCGACCCGGGGATCGAGCTCCAACGCGGGCTGGATGCTGACCGGCGACCAGAACATCGTCAACGTCCAGTTCTCGGTGCTCTTCACCGTCACCGATCCGAAGGCCTATCTCTTCAACCTGGAAAGCCCGGCCGCGACGTTGCAGCAGGTTTCCGAAAGCGCCATGCGCGAAGTGGTCGGCCGCCGTCCGGCGCAGGATATCTTCCGCGACAATCGCGAAGGCATTTCCACCGAGGTGCGCAACATCATCCAGGGCACGATGGATACCTATGGTTCCGGCATTTCCATCAATGCCGTGCCGATCGAGGATGCCGCGCCGCCGCGTGAAGTGGCCGACGCCTTCGAAGAGGTGCAGCGCGCGGAGCAGGACGAAGACCGCTTCGTCGAGGAAGCCAACCAGTACGCCAACCAGAAGCTCGGCCAGGCGCGCGGCCAGGCCGCGCAGGTCCGCGAAGAGGCATCCGCCTACAAGGATCGGGTCGTCAACGAGGCGCAGGGTGAAGCGCAGCGCTTCATCTCCATCTATCAGGAATATGCCAACGCGCCCGAAGTCACCCGGCGGCGAATCTTCCTCGAAACCATGGAAGCGGTGCTGAAAAGCTCCAACAAGGTCATCCTGGATGACAAGCAGGGTGTGGTTCCCTATCTGCCGCTCAACGAAATCAACCGGCAGCAGCCGGGTCAGACGCAGGGAGCCAACCGATGAATTCCAATCGACTTCCCGCAATTCTGATCGGTTTCGCCGTCATTCTCCTGCTCGTGTATTCCTCGGTCTTCGTGGTCAATGAGCGTGAGCAGGCCATCGTCGTCCGCTTCGGCCAGATCCAGGACGTCAAGCGAGAGCCGGGCATCTACTTCAAGCTGCCGTTCGCCTTCATGGACGCCGACCGGGTGCAATATGTCGAAGACCGGGCGCTGCGCTTCGATCTCGACAATATCCGTGTGCAGGTCCGCGGCGGCGCCTTCTACGAGGTGGACGCGTTCGTGGTCTATGCGATCAACGATCCGCGCCGCTTCCGCGAAACCGTCTCGGGGGATCGCGAATCTGCCGAGTCGCGCCTGCGGACCCGTCTCGATGCGGCGCTGCGCCGTGTCTACGGCCTGCGCAACTTCGATGCGGCGCTTTCCGACGAGCGCTCCTCGATGATGCAGGAGGTTCGCACGGACCTCAGTTCGGCGGCGGAAACGCTCGGGCTTTCGATCCGCGACGTCCGCATTCGCCGCACCGATCTGACGCAGGAGGTCTCGCAGCAGACGTTCCAGCGCATGAGGGCGGAACGTCTTGCGGAAGCGGAACTGATCCGCGCCCGCGGTAACGAGGAAGGCCAGCGCCGGCGTGCCATCGCCGATCGCCAGGTGGTCGAGATCGTTTCGCAAGCGCAGCGGGATTCGGAAATCCTGCGAGGCGAGGGTGACGCAGAGCGCAACCGGATCTTCGGCGAGGCCTTCCAGCGCGATCCGGGCTTCTTCGAGTTCTATCGCTCGATGCGGGCCTATGTCGCCTCGCTTGCCGACAAGGGCACGACCATGGTGCTCTCGCCGAATTCGGAATTCTTCAAGTTCTTCAATTCGTCGGACGGCGTGCAGCCGCAGGCCGCAACACCGCCGGCATCGCCGGCGCCGGCGAACTGATCCCGGTACGTGTCGGGGCGGCCAGGGCCGCCCCTTCTCTTGCTCGTGACCTTCCACAGGTCAAACAGGCAGCGGGCGCGATCCTCACGAAAAGGTAATTTCCCCCGTCGCTATTCCGCCTTATGCTCTGCCGAAACTCCGCCCGATTCAAAGGCTCCAATACCTGCCCGGGTGAGCGTAGCGCCATCGGAGCTATGCCGAAAATCCAACAGCGAGGATGCCAGATGGCCCATTCGGTTCGATCGTCCTTCAAGCACACCGTCGCGTTGACGGCGGCCTTTGCCGTGCTGGCGGGACCCTTGCAGGCGATTGCGCAAACTCCGGCACCGCCGCCTCCGGGGCAGAACGCCAATCCGCCGGCTACGATGCTGCCGGCGCCGCCGACGCCGTCTCCGAGCATCAACCCGCCGCCGCCAGGTCCTGCCACGGCCGCAGGTCCGAGTTCGATCGCCGATCTCGCCGAAGGTCTGCTCGATGCCGTCGTAAACATCTCCACGTCCCAGAGCGTCAAGGATCAGGGAGCAGGCCCGCAGCCGCAGATTCAGGAAGGCTCGCCGTTCCAGGAGTTCTTCGAGGACTTCTTCGACGGCCCCGGCAACCAGAACAGCAACCAGAAGGTCTCCTCGCTCGGCTCCGGTTTCGTGATCGACCCCTCCGGTTTCGTGGTGACCAACAACCATGTGATCGAGGGCGCGGACGATATCGAGGTGATCTTCCCGAACGGCAGCAAGCTCAAGGCGAGGCTCGTCGGGACGGACACCAAGACGGACCTTTCCGTGCTCAAGGTGGAGCCGAAGGCGCCGCTGAAGGCCGTTCGCTTCGGCGATTCCCGCCGGATGCGCATCGGCGACTGGGTGATGGCGATCGGCAACCCGTTCGGCCTCGGCGGCTCGGTGACGCTCGGCATCATTTCGGCTCGCGGCCGCAACATCAATGCCGGCCCGTACGACAATTTCATCCAGACGGATGCGGCGATCAACAAGGGCAACTCGGGCGGCCCGCTGTTCAACATGCGCGGGGAGGTCATCGGCATCAACACGGCGATCATCTCGCCCTCCGGCGGCTCCATCGGCATCGGTTTCGCCGTGCCGACCGAACTTGCCGAGAACATCGTGCATCAGCTTACGGAATTCGGCGAGACGCGCCGCGGCTGGCTCGGCGTCCGCATCCAGCCCGTCACCGATGACGTCGCCTCGAGCCTCGGCCTCGACCGGGCGCGGGGGGCGCTGGTTTCGGGCGTCGTCAACGGCGGCCCGATCAGGAACGGCGAGATCAAGGCCGGCGACGTGGTCCTGAGCTTCGACGGCCAGCCGGTCAACGAAATGCGCGACCTGCCGCGCATCGTGGCGGAAAGCCCGGTCGGCAAGGAGGTCGACGTCGTGATCCTGCGGGACGGCAAGGAGCAGACCGTCAAGGTCACGCTTGGTCGCCTGGAGGATAGCGCTGAGCCGGAGGATGACGCCGACCAACCCACTCTGCCGGAAGGCCAAGGCCAGGGCAATGACACGGCGCCGGACAATGGCGCGCCGGGCGACCAGAACGGTGCGGTGGACCAGGGGCCGGCCGCGACCTTCGGCATGACGCTCGCCACGCTCGACGAGGAACGCCGCAAGAGCTTCAGCATCGCCGAAAGCGTCGAGGGCGTGGTCATTACCGCGGTCGAACCCAACTCGCCGGCCGCCCAGAAGGGGTTGAAACCCGGAGAGGTGGTCGTCGAGGTGGGGCAGGATTTCGTGGAAAGCCCGGCCGACGTGGTCAAGCGGATCAACCTGCTGAAGTCGGAAGGCCGGCGCAATGCGCATGTCATGATCGCCGATCCCTCGGGCAATCTGCGCTTCGTGGCTCTTCCCCTGGAATAGGGTTGCGTCAGGCCCAGCCGGCGCCGCGCCTCTGCTGCATCCATTCGTCCAGTGTTACGGCATAGACGACGTGGGGTTTCAGATGCGGATGCGTGTCGGGCACGCGCGGATGATCGAAATCGCGGCTTGCGACACGGTGCAGGCCGATCCGCCTCATGACTGCGGTCGAGCGGTGGTTGTCGGCGACGGCAAACGACACGACGGCGTCGAGGTGTTTCTTGTCGAAGGCGAAATGGAGAAGGGCGCGGGCCGCCTCGGTGACATAGCCGTTGCCCCAGAAGCGGGTTGCGAGCCGCCAGCCGATTTCCACGGTCTCCACGGGGAATACCGCCGGCATGTTGGCGAGCGACAGGCCGCAGAAACCCATCGGCTCCCCGGTTTCCCTGAGTTCCAGGGCGTAGAAGCCCAGTCCCGTCTCCGTAATCGTATCGTTGAGCCTGAGCAGAACGGCATCAGCCTCGTCATGGGTCCGCCGGACGGGGAAGAATTCCATCACCTTCGGATCGGCATTGATCTCGCGAAAAAGGTCGCGGTCGCGGTCGAGCCAGCTGCGAAGCCGCAGGCGTTCCGTATCGAGGATGACCTTTGCTTCTTTCACGGGATCACGAAGTCCGTTCTGCGATAGCCCTGGATATAGAGAAGGGAGGTCAGATCGCCATGGTCCACACGCATCTTCGCCTGGGCGGCCACCGTCGGCTTGGCGTGAAGTGCGACGCCCGAACCGGCAATGCCGAGCATGCCGAGATCATTGGCGCCGTCGCCGACGGCGATCGCATCTTCGGGGGAGATGCCGAGTTTTTCCGTGATGGCCAGAAGCGCATCGACCTTGGCCTGCTTGCCGAGGATGGGCTCGGCCACTTCGCCGGTCAGGATGCCATCCTTCTCGATCAGGATATTCGCCTGGTTCTCGTCGAAGCCGAGCGTTCCGGCGATGCGGCTGGTGAAGACGGTGAAGCCTCCCGACACCAGCGCCGTATAGAAGCCCCTGGCTTTCATCGTCGAAATCAGTTGCGGACCGCCGGAGGTGAGCGTGATGCGTCTGGCGATCACGTCGTCGACGACGGTGACCGGCAGGCCCTTCAGCAATGCCACGCGCTCCCGAAGGGCGGGCTCGAAGGCGATCTCACCGTTCATGGCGCGGGCGGTGATCGTCGCGACCTTGTCCTTCAGGCCGACGACATCGGCCAGCTCGTCGATGCATTCCTGGCCGATCATGGTGGAATCCATGTCGGCGATCAGGAATTTCTTCCGCCGCGTCCCGGCGTCCTGGATGACGATATCGACCGGCATGCCCGTGGCGACGGCCCGAAGACCGGCTTCGGCAGCCTGGGCGTCGGCATCGTCGCGGAGCGCGATATCGCAGGCAATGCCGTCTGCCAGCCAGTAGAGGCCAAACGCTTTCACGGCTTCGGCTGCTTGCTCTCCGAGCTTCGGCGTGAGAACGGGATTTGACGGATGGGCAATGAGCGTGGCAACGAGAGCCATATGACCGACCTTGTGCATGACTTGGATGCGATCCTGATAACCGGGCCGACGGCGAGCGGCAAGTCGGCACTTGCGCTGCGCCTTGCGCGGGAGAACGATGGCGTCGTCATCAATGCGGACAGCATGCAGGTTTACGACACGCTGCGGGTGCTGACCGCCCGGCCTTCCGAAGAGGAGATGGAGGGCATTTCGCATCTTCTCTACGGACATGTGCCGGCGACACGCGCCTATTCGACCGGCGAGTGGCTGCGCGACGTGACCGCACTGCTGCCGAGACTGAAGGCCGAACGCCGTCTGCCGGTCTTCGTCGGAGGCACCGGGCTCTATTTCAAGGCGCTGACCGGCGGCCTTTCCGATATGCCGGAAATTGCCCAGGATATCCGCTGCCGTGTCCGTCTGCGGTTGAAGGAAGAGGGGCCGGAAGCCCTGCATGCCGAACTTTCGCGACGCGATGCGAGGGTGGCCGGCAGCCTCGAGCCGAAGGATGGCCAGCGGATCGTTCGGGCGCTGGAAGTGCTGGAAGAAACGGGCCGTTCCATCTCCGAATTCCAGGGCAGGCAAGGGCAGGTGGTGATCGACGCGGCGCGTGCGAAAAAACTCGTCGTCTTGCCTGACCGAAAAGTTCTCCACGAAAGGATCGACCGGCGTTTCGAAAAGATGCTCCAAGGCGGAGCGGTGGACGAGGTGAAAGCGCTTCTTGCGCTCCATCCGGCCGCCGACCTGCCGGTCATGAAGGCGATCGGCGTGCGCGAGATCGCCGAGATGCTCGAGGGCCGGATGCGCCGCGAAGACGTGATCGAGCGCGGTTCGGCATTGACGCGGCAATATGCCAAACGCCAGATGACCTGGTTCCGCAACCAGATGGACGCAAGCTGGGAGCGGGTCGGCTGATCAATCCTTGTCGTAAAGGCTGCTGAGCGGTTTCTTGAGCAGGCTTTCCCTGAGGGACCCTTCGCGCCTCAGCAGCGGATTGGGACGCGGTGCGCCGTCTGACGGCCCGCGCTGGAAGACCGACTGCTGGGGTTCTGCGGGGCGCTCTCGGTGCAGGTCGGCAAACCGGTCCGGGCGCGCTGTTGCCGGCGGCTCCGGCGTCGCCGGGCGCGGCAGCATATCGGGGCTATAGGGGGCCGGTCGCGGATTTTCCGCCGGTGGCGTTCGGTTGATCACCACATGGCCGTTTGAGCGGAGCTCCTGGCTCCAGCGTTCGAGTTCGGCATTGCCGGCGGGCAGAAGATCGCCGTCCATGCTTTCGCCTTGAACGGCGGTGTCATCGGCGAAGCCAGGATTGGCGGCGGTATAACTCTGCTGGAAGGCGGAAATGTCCGGGCCGCTGACGGCGCGCATGCGGGCGACGATGGTCCGCAGGTCGACCGTATCCGGCGTGTCTTCGGTGCCTTTGTCGACAGCGCCGTTTGCCTTCGGCAGGTATCGTTGTTCGACGCGGGAGAATTTCATGCGCATCGGCACGGTGATCGCTTCGCCAAAGGCGATTGCCTCGCCGTTGCCGATCGAAGACAGGAAGCTGGTGGTGGAGATCGACGAATTCGGGATGGCCGACTTGATGATCTCCTGGTCGCGATCGTTGGAAAGCCGCATCGCGAAGAGCGTCGAGCACTGCGAGAGGATCGTCTGGTCGAGCTCGCCGGGACGTTGGGTGATCACGCCGAGCGATACGCCGTATTTCCTACCTTCCTTGGCGATGCGCGAGATTGCCTGACGGGTGGGGAAAAAGCCGAGGTCCCGGTCGGCGGGCACGTAACGGTGCGCCTCCTCGCAGACGACCAGCATATGGATCGCGCCATTGCTCCAGAGCGCCAGTTCGAAGGCCATCCGGCACAGGATGGATGCGACGGAGTTCACGACTTCCGAGGGAATGCCCGAAAGCTGGAAGGTCGAGATCGGCCTGTCTCCGCCGGGGATGCGGAAAATATGCGCGATCGTCTCCATGATCGTGTCGTTGATCGTGTTGTTGGAGAACATGAAATGATAGCGCGGATCGTTGATCGCCGACATGATGCGCATCTTCAGCGATCGCAGGAACGGTTTTTCTCCGCGGCCTTCCAGGCGGCCGATCCGTTCGTCGATCAGCGCGAGCAGGTCCGCCATGCGATAGGGTACGGGCGTATCGGCCGTCACCGAGCTCTTTTCGGTGGTGCGGCGCATGAGGGACGCATCGCTGCCGCGAAAGGCGCGTTTGGCCTCGGGGATTACGTCGCGCAGGATATCGAGTTCCTCAGGCACGGCGGGCCGGCCGCGAAAGACGACTTCCGCGAACTCTTCGAGCCGCATCAGCCAGAAGGGCAGGTCGAGCGTATCGGTATCGATGACGACGGCATGTTCCGGGAATGCCGCGGCGAACTCGTTGTGCGGATCGAGAATCAGCACGCGCAGCTTCGGATCGGCTTCGACGGCCTTATGGAGAAGCAGGGACACGGCGGTCGACTTTCCGACGCCCGTCGAACCGACGATGGCGAAATGTTTCGACAGCATCGAGGGGACGTTGATGGTCGCGTCGATGCTTTCGTCCTGGGTCAGCTTGCCGATGACGCAGGTGTCGTTCCTGCCGGTGTCATAGATGCGCAGGAGATCGGATGCGCGGATGCGATGCGCCACGGCGCCGAGATAGGGATAACGCGAAATGCCGCGTGAAAACTCCTCACGGCCGTCATCTCCCCTGCGGACCTCGCCGAGGAGTTCGACATCGATATGGAAAGGCGTGTTCTCGCCATCCCCCCAGCTCCGGTCGCCGGATTCCATGGCGTAGGCAAGCGCCACGACGCGGTTTTCGCCGACATTGATCGAAATCAGGCGGCCAACCGACCAGAGTTCGGTGAGATCGGTTTCACCCTTCTCCGCGACAGCGGAAATGGTGGCGTGCGATCCATTGCACGCAACGACGCGGCCCAGCATGCGGTTGCCCCGCTTTTGCAGGTCGCGACGATCCTGCTCCCCCGCGGAGGCGGAGCGGTGAAGATCATTGTTCAGCAAATCGGCCCCCTGTCATCGGGGTGGCGGATCGGGTCATTGGCTCATCCGTCGGGTCTCTGCCCTCCAAACGACGCGACTATATTCCCGGAGGTTTAACAACTCGTATAAGGAAACCTTCCTCGCCGCATGGAAAACGGCGCAGCAAAATCAAGCGCATGGCATTTTTTGGGGCAAGGTGGCGTTGACGAATGACATTTATCTGGCTAACACTTCGCGCCATGAAAATCTCGATCGCTCTTATTGTGGTGGGAACGCGCATGGGCAGGATGGTGTAACCATCCGGCGACAGCCACCCATGCGCGGAAAGACAGGCTCCTCGAAGGGGCCTTTTTTTATGCCTTCAATCCGGCTCGGAGGAGCCGCCGGTAAAAATCCAGCAGCGAATGGAAGAAACACAATGACGGATACCAGCAATCAGGCGCCAGACAACCAGATGCCGGATAATCAGATAACCGGCGCGGAGATCGTGCTGAGGGCGCTGAAGGACAATGGCGTGGAGCATATCTTCGGATATCCTGGCGGCGCGGTCCTGCCGATCTACGACGAGATTTTCCAGCAGGACGAGATTCAGCATATTCTCGTGCGCCATGAGCAGGGAGCCGGTCATGCGGCCGAAGGTTACGCCCGCTCCACCGGCAAGGTCGGCGTCATGCTGGTGACGTCCGGTCCGGGTGCGACGAATGCGGTGACCCCGCTGCAGGATGCGCTGATGGATTCCATTCCGCTTGTCTGCCTGTCCGGACAGGTTCCGACGACGCTGATCGGTTCCGATGCCTTCCAGGAATGCGATACCGTCGGCATTACGCGCCCCTGCACCAAGCACAACTGGCTGGTCAAGGATGTCAACGAGCTGGCCGGCGTCATCCATGAGGCTTTCCGGATCGCCCAGACCGGCCGTCCTGGCCCGGTCGTCGTCGATATCCCGAAGGATATCCAGTTTGCGACCGGCACCTACACGCCGAAGCCGGAAACCGCCGTCAACATCAGCTACCAGCCGAGGAAGGAGGGCGACCTCGGCGCCATCCAGGCCGCCGTCGAGCTGATGGCGTCCGCCCGCAGGCCGATCCTCTATACCGGCGGCGGTGTCGTCAATTCCGGTCCGGACGCTGCGCGGCTGCTGCGCGAACTGGTCCAGCTGACCGATTTTCCGATCACGTCCACGCTGATGGGATTGGGCGCCTATCCGGCCTCCGGCAAGAACTGGCTCGGCATGCTCGGCATGCACGGTTCCTACGAATCCAACATGGCGATGCATGACTGCGACGTGATGGTCTGCGTCGGCGCGCGTTTCGACGACCGCATCACCGGCCGCGTCAACGCGTTCTCGCCGAACTCGCGGAAGATCCATATCGATATCGACCCCTCATCGATCAACAAGAACGTCCACGTCGACATTCCGATCCTCGGCGACGTGGCGAGCGTCCTGGAGGACATGCTCCGCCTGTGGCGGGCGCTGCCCCACAAGCCGGCCAAGGCGCAGACCGAGGACTGGTGGCAGAGCATTGCGCGCTGGCGCGCGCGCAAATCCTTCTCCTACAAGAATTCCAGCGACGTCATCATGCCGCAATATGCGCTGCAGCGTCTCTACGAGCTGACGAAGGACCGCGATACCTACATCACGACGGAGGTGGGCCAGCACCAGATGTGGGCTGCGCAGTTCATCGAATTCGAAGAGCCCAACCGCTGGATGACGTCCGGCGGTCTCGGGACGATGGGGTACGGCTTCCCGGCGGCGATCGGCGTGCAGGTGGCGCATCCCGATTCGCTCGTCATCGACGTCGCCGGCGACGCCTCGATCCAGATGTGCATCCAGGAAATGTCGACGGCGATCCAATATAATCTGCCGGTCAAGATCTTCATCCTGAACAACCAGTACATGGGCATGGTGCGCCAGTGGCAGCAGCTCCTGCACGGCAACCGGCTGTCGAATTCCTACACGGAAGCGATGCCCGATTTCGTGAAGCTCGCTGAAGCGTATGGCGCGGTCGGCATGTATTGTGACGACCCCAGGGAACTCGACCAGAAGATCGAGGAGATGATCGCGGTCAAGAAGCCGGTGATCTTCGATTGCCGCGTCGCCAACCTCGCCAACTGCTTCCCGATGATCCCCTCGGGCAAGGCGCATAACGAGATGCTGCTGCCGGACGAGGCGACCGACGAAGCGGTCGCCAATGCGATCGACGCCAAGGGCCGGCAGCTCGTCTGAACGGCTGCGGTGCTTTAACAGGATTCTGAGGAAACGGATCTAAGATCATGAATGCACACCAACAGCCGACCGGCTCCGCCTATTTCATCGCGCCGGAAACGGCGAAGGCCGAGAGCCACACCCTATCGATTCTCGTTAACAACGAACCGGGTGTCCTGGCCCGGGTCATCGGCCTCTTTTCCGGCCGGGGCTACAATATCGAGAGCCTGACCGTTTCCGAGACGGAACATGAAGCGCACCTATCCCGCATCACCATCGTGACACGGGGCACGCCGACCGTGCTCGAGCAGATCAAGGCGCAACTCGAGCGCATCGTGCCTGTGCACCGGGTTGTCGACCTGACGGTGCGTGCCCGAGATCTCGGCCAGGAGCGGCCGATCGAGCGCGAGGTGGCCCTGGTGAAAGTCGTCGGCCAGGGTGAGCGCCGCGCCGAGACGCTTCGGCTCGCCGATGCGTTCCATGCTAAGGTCGTCGATGCGACGGTCGAACATTTCATTTTCGAAATCACCGGAAAATCCTCCAAGATCGACCAGTTCGTGGCGATCATGAAGCCGCTCGGCTTGATCGAGGTCTGCCGTACCGGTATTGCCGCCATGAACCGCGGCCCTCAGGGCATGTAAGCCGTCGGTCGGTGCGGACGTGAGCAGCAGGGGGCTCGGAGAGGTTTGGCAAAGGATTGGTATCCGTCCCCCGGCATGCGGCTCGGCGCAACGATCTATGTGACCCGTTCGGCGCCCTGGCTGAAACACTATTTCGGCATCGGAGAGCTGGAATCGGCTTTCGCCCCGGGCATCAGGGGGGTCGTTTTCTGGGGCGGACGCTCCACCGCCAGGCTTGCCCGGCGCATCGCCTGGTTCCGCAGGCTGCCTTACTGGTATCTCGAAGACGGTTATCTGCGATCCGTAGGCCTGGGCAAGGAAAAGACCTTGCCCATTTCCATTATCGTCGATGATCTCGGCATGCCGGTCGATGTCTCTCGGGCTTCCAGGCTGGAGCGGTTGATTGCCGCTTCCGTGGATATGGATGTGGCGGGGCTCGGGGCAGGCATCCGAGAGGCGCTGATCGCCAGCGGGCTTTCCAAATACAACAATCTTCCACACCGGGAACCCAGGCTCGATCGTACGACGCGAAGGCGGGTTCTCCTCGTTGACCAGGTTTTCGGAGACGTTTCCGTGCCGATGTCGGGCGGCTCTCCCGAAAGTTTTGCGCGGATGCTCGAGGATGCCGTGGCAAGCGGCGTGCAATGCGTGGTGCGGACCCATCCGGACGTGATGGCTGGTTTCCGCAAGGGCTACCTCACCGAGAAGGCGGCGCAGACGCCTGGGGTGGTCCTGTTGGCGGATGCCGTCTCGGTCGCATCGGTTCTCGACGTGGTGGACGAGGTCTGGACCGTGTCCAGCCAGTTCGGCCTCGATGCCCTGCTGCGCGGTATTCCCGTCCGCTGTTACGGCGCGCCTTTCTATTCGGGCTGGGGGCTGACCGACGATCGGCTGGGCGATGCGTCGCGAGAAGCCCTGCCCAGGAGGCTGGCGCGGCCGAGCGTCGATCAACTGACGGCGGCGACGTTCAGCCTCTATCCTTCCTACCGCAACACGGAAAGCTGGGAAGAAATCGACGTCTTCGAGGCGATCGACATGCTTGTCATGGAGCGCAGAGCGCTCGATCTGGATTAGGTCGCGACAGAGACCTAGAGCATCTCCAGAGGGCGTTTCCGGTCCGGTGGCGGGAAGGCGGCGTCCAGCGCCTGCCAATCCGCCTCGCTCAGTTCCAGTTCGGCAGCTCCGGCATTTTCCGCGACACGGTCCGGATTGGCGGATTTGGGAATGGCGATGACGCCGTCACGTTCCAGCAGGAAGGTAAGCGCCACCTGTGCTGGGGTCGCCTGATAGGCCTTGGCGATGCGGATGAGTTCGCCATTGCGCAGCAGCCGGCCCTGTTCGATCGGCGAATAGGCCATGATGACGATGCCGCGCTCCTGGCACCAGGGCAGAAGGTCGTATTCGGCACCGCGGCGGGAGAGATTATAGAGCACCTGGTTGGCGGCGCAGTTCCTGCCATCCGCAACGTTCATCAGTTCTTCCATGTCGTCGGTATCGAAGTTCGAGACGCCCCAGGCGCGGATTTTTCCCGCGCGGCGCAACTCTTCGAAACCGGCGACGGTTTCGGCGAGCGGATGTTCGCCGCGCCAGTGGAGAAGGTAGAGGTCGAGACGGTCGGTGCCGAGGCGGCTGAGGCTGCGTTCGCAGGCCTCGATCACGCCCTTGTGGCCGGCATTCCACGGATAGACCTTGCTGACCAGAAACACCTGGTCGCGGCGGCCAGAAATCGCTTCGCCCGTGATCCTTTCCGCGCCGCCCTCGGCGTACATTTCCGCCGTGTCGACGAGCGTCATGCCGAGATCGAGGCCGCGCTTCAGGCTGTCGACCTCGATCCTTGCCTTGCGGCTGTCCTCGCCCATGTTCCAGGTGCCGAGGCCGAGAGCCGGAACAGTGATGCCGGAGGGCAGGGTGACGGTTGGGATATCGAACATGGAATATCTCGATCTATGGCAGGGAGGTTCATCTTACTCAGATATGGCTTTCGTTGAAGGTTCCAAGTTCCGCTTGAAGATCGTCGGCAACACTCCTATCACCATCAGTCAAAGCCGCCCGCCAAACGAGGCTGCATCAAGATATGGGTCGGATTGGCTCTAGGGAGTTGTCATGCCGCTGGAAACCTTTCTGGCTCTCGTCCTGTTTGCCTTCACCACGTCCATCACCCCGGGTCCGAACAATATGATGCTCTTCGCCTCCGGCGTGAATTTCGGATTCGCGCGGACGATTCCGCATATGCTCGGTATCGGGGTCGGTTTCCTGTCCCTGCTGATCGGCGTCGGCCTGGGACTCGGCGCATTGCTGCAGACCCTGCCGGTCGTCTACATGGCGCTGAAGTTCGCCGGCGGCGCCTACCTCCTGTGGATTGCCTGGAAGATCGGTTCATCGCGCAGTCTCTCCGATGGCAAGGCCGGCACGCAGCCGATGACGTTTCTCGGCGCCGCGGCTTTCCAGTGGGTGAACCCGAAGGCCTGGGTGATGGCGGTCACCGCCATGGCGACCTACACCAATCCCGACTACTATCTCCCAACCGTTCTGCTGGTCGGATTTGCCTTTGCCGCGGTCAACCTGCCGAGCGTTTCCACCTGGGCCGGGTTCGGCTCGGCGCTGCGGGAATGGCTGTCAGTACCGGTGCGGCTCAAGTGGTTCAACATCACCATGGCGGTCTTGCTTGTCGCGAGCCTCTGGCCGATGTTGCGGTGAAGAGGAGATCGCATGTCCGAAGATCATCACGACCACGATCATCATCACGACAACCGCTACAGCGCTATGCAGGCGCGGGTGAAGGCCCTGGAGACCGTTCTGACGGAAAAGGGACTGATCGATCCGGCGGCGATCGATGCCATCGTCGAAACCTATGAGACGAAGATCGGTCCGCGCAATGGCGCGCATGTGGTGGCCAGGGCCTGGAGCGATCCGGATTTCGCCGAATGGCTGGATCGGGACGCGACGGCGGCGATCGCAAGTCTCGGCTATACCGGCAGGCAAGGGGAGCATATGCGCGCCGTCTTCAATACGCCGGACACCCATAACCTCGTCGTCTGCACGCTCTGCTCCTGTTATCCGTGGTCGGTGCTCGGCCTGCCGCCGATCTGGTACAAGGCGCCGGCCTATCGTTCCCGCGCCGTCATCGATCCGCGCGGGGTGCTTGCCGAATTCGGCCTGACCCTGCCGGAGAACAAGAAGATCCGTGTGTGGGATTCGACGGCGGAACTTCGCTATCTCGTCATACCCGAGCGGCCGGACGGCACGGAGGGACTGGGCGAAGAGGAGCTTGCCGGGCTCGTCAGTCGCGATGCGATGATCGGCACGGCCGTTGCGGGAGTTCCCGCATGAACGGACCTCACGATCTCGGCGGGCAGATGGGTTTCGGGCCGGTGGCGCCCGAGAAGGATGAGCCCTGGTTCCATACGGACTGGGAAAGGCGAGCGCTTGGCATCACGTTGTCCTGCGGCGCTTTCGGAGCCTGGTCGATCGACGAGAGCCGGCATGCGCGCGAAAACATTCCGCCGGCGGAGTATCTCGCAGCCAGCTATTACGAGATCTGGACGCGGGCGCTGGAAATGCTGCTCGAACGTCACGGTTTCGCGACCCGGTCGGAAATCGATGCCGGCCACAAGCAGCTCGCTCCGTCCACTCCGAAGCGCATCCTGACGGCGGATATGGTTACGGGCGTGCTCGCCCGCGGCGGTCCCTGCGACCGGCCGGTGGAGACGCAGCCGCTTTTCCAGCCGGGCGACAGGGTGCGGACGAAGAACGTCAATCCCGTGACCCATACGCGGTTGCCGCGCTATGCCCGCGCCAAGTCCGGCACGGTGGAAGCCGTGCAAGGCTCCTACGTCTTTCCGGACGACAATGCCCATGGCAGGGGCGAGAACCCGCAATGGGTCTATACGGTCGTGTTCGACGGCCACGAGATCTGGGGCGAGGGCAGCGATCCGACGCTCACCGTCTCCATCGATGCCTGGGAGAGCTATCTTGAGCGCGTGTAGGATCTCATCGGCGCTTGCGCAATCGCCGGGCCTTCCGGTGTCGCCCGAAGGCGATCCGGTCTTCCCCGAACCCTGGGCGGCGGAAGCCTTTGCGATGACCGTGCATCTGCACGAGAAAGGCCTGTTCACCTGGAGCGAATGGGCGGAGGCATTGTCCGCCGAGGTCCACAAGCCCGGCCGTGCCGAAGACGGCAGCGACTACTTCGATTGCTGGGTCGAGGCCCTGTCCGGTTTGCTGGTTCGCAAGGGTATCGCGGAGGAGGATGCGATCTTCGCCCTGCAACGGAGCTGGCAGCGGGCGGCGGAGGCTACGCCGCATGGCAGGCCCATCGCGCTTGCCAACGACCCGCTGCGGTAAGGCCCCGACTTTCACGACGGAAACTGGCGATAACACTCCTCGGCGATCTTCTGGAGCATGTCGCGGGAGATTTCGCCGGTGACCGCGTAGCCCAGTTCGCCGTCGATCCAGTAGAATGTCTCGACCTTGCTTGCGGAGGCGAAGCGGAAACCCGTCGTCCGGTTATCCCTGTTGCGGCCGACGAGCACCGTCACTCGCTGGCCGGTCTGGTCCTCATACATGAACATGGCGCCCGGCTTGCCGCCGACCGGCAGAAGCCGGCCGCCGATCAGTTTGAAGCCCAGCATCTGTAGGTTGGGCACCTTCAGATCGGCGATGGAGAGCCGTTTGCCGAGCCAGGTGGCGAGATGCGCCTCCTCGTTGGCGAAAACCTCGACCGGGTGGCGGACCTCGCCGGCATAGACGAGGAATGCGTTGCGGGCCTCGCGCGGCAGTATCTCCGTATAGGCGAGCCGGATTTCGGGCGTTTCGAACATCTTGGGACCATAGTGGCCACCGATGGCGCCGAGCGCGAAAACCATCACGGTCGCGGCTGCAAGAGCGAGGTGGCGCCGGGGCCGGGGCGTATCGCGCACGAGGCCGCCGGCCAGGAGCTTCATGTCGGAGGGCCGGGACATTTCATAGCCCGCAAAGGCCAGGCGAAACTCCTCGTTTTGCTCCTGCCAGTCGGCGACGGTCTGTGCCGCATCCGGATTGTCGGCCAGAAAGCGCTCAACACGCGCCCGGTCGGCCTCGTGGAGAAAGCCGTCGACATAGGCGTGCAGGTCCGCCTCGGATACGGATCGGGCCTCGGTCATTTCGGTCTCCGCAATGGAATGACGTTTTCCTCCCGCATTTTCTCGCGCAGGGTCTGACGGGCTCGCGACAGACGCGACATGACGGTGCCGACCGGTATTTCCAGCATGTCGGCGACTTCCCGATAGGCGTAGCCTTCGACGACGACCAGCATCAGGACGGCGCGCGCTTCCTTCGGCAGCGTTTCGAGCGCCTTCACGAGGTGGTTCTTTTCCAGGGGATCGCCGGGACCCGCGCCTGCCGTCAGGACTTCTGCCTCTTCTATGCCCACGGACGGCCGCCGCGCTTTCGAGCGCAGCGCATTCAAGTGGAGATTGGTCATGATCCTGTAGGCCCAGGATTTGAAATTCGAACCGCGCCATTGCGCGCGATGCGCCAGCGCTTTCTCGACACAGTCCTGAAGCAGATCCTCGCTCTCCATGTCCGACCGCGTCAGGCTGCGTGAATAGCGCCTGAGCTGGGGCAGGAGAGCGAGGATCTGTGCCTCGAAGGAGATCGGCGCGGGAGCCTGTGCCTCGCGCGTCTTTATCTCCCCCTGGCCTGAAGCCGATCCGGATTGATCAGGGCTTTGCGACATCCCAAACGCCGTTCACGCCATCGCCGGTCACATCGCCTTCCTTGGTGTCCTTGACCCAGTAGTAGAGCGGCATGCCGTACTTGGCCCATTGCCTGGACCCGTCCTTGCGGGTGACGATCGAGTATGCACCATCGGCCTTGGCATCGGAAGCGGCCATGACGGGCGGCCAGTTCTGTGCGCATTTGTCATAGCAGTTGGAGGTGCCGGGCTTGTCGTTCCTGAAGGTGTAAAGCGTCATGCCCTTTTCACCGGCAAGGACGTCGCCTTTGGCGGACTTGACGGTCTTGAACGGGCTGGCGGCAAACGCGGCCGTCGTGAGGGCGGCCAGCGCGAAAGGCACGAGGATGAGAGGTTTCATGAGGCGTCTCCCTTGTTGGACGGCAGCTATCGTGAACTGCCGATATCCAAGACACCGGACGTGGCGGGTTTATTCCCGGCGGGGCGCGGATTTTTCAGAAAACACGGAATTATCCATTGGGCTAAGTTTTTCCCTGTGATATTTAGCTTTATGGGAAACCATTCAAATGCCTTCGATGACGTCTTCCGGGCGCTCGCCGATCCGACGCGGCGGGCGGTCTTGGAACGATTGGCAAAAGGGCCGGCGACGATCAGCGATCTGGCCGCTCCTTTCGACATGGCGCTTCCCTCGTTCATGAAGCACATACGACTGCTGGAGGAGAGTGGTTTCATCCACAGCCGCAAGGAAGGACGGGTGCGTACCTGCACTCTGGAAAGGGCACGGTTCGGAACGATCGAATGCTGGCTTGCCGAACAGCAGGCCATTTGGGAGGCGCATGCCGACCGTCTGGAACAACTCGTCCTGGCGAAGGAGGAATTCCTTCGGGCGAAAATGGAGAAAAGCAAGTGATGCGGGCTTATCCTGGCCCGCCTGCCTGACTTCGATTCCTCTTTCGTTCTTTTTCTGTTGCGATTTTCCCCCGAATCCTGCCAAGTCCAAGCCATGCAATTTGCACCGCAACAGGATGAGGCCCTCAAGGCCGTTTCGAGCTGGCTGAAGGAAGGAAACAGCCAGATTTTCCGGCTGTTCGGTTATGCGGGCACGGGCAAGACCACGCTCGCCAAGTATTTTGCCGAACATGTGGATGGCGACGTGCTGTTTGCCGCCTTCACCGGCAAGGCGGCGCAGGTGCTGAGATCGCGTGGCGCCCGCAACGCGAAAACCATTCATTCGCTGATCTACCGGCCGCGCGGCGAGGAGGCCGTGGAGGACGAGGAGACCGGCAAGACATCGATCTCGCCGATGTTTTCCATCAACCGCCAGAGCCCGGTCGCCAAGGCGGCGCTGATCATCATCGATGAATGCTCCATGGTGGACGAGGCGCTCGGCAAGGACCTGATGAGCTTCGGCACGCCGATCCTGGTGCTCGGCGATCCCGGACAGTTGCCGCCGGTTTCAGGGGGCGGTTTCTTCACGGAGCAGGAGCCGGACTACCTTCTCACCGAAATCCACCGGCAGGCCCGCGACAACCCGATCATCCAGCTCGCCATGAACGTGCGCGAAGGCAAGGAGATCATGTATGGCGACTACGGCATGGCGAAGGTGATCTCGCGCAACGAGGTCACCCAGCCGCTGGTGCTGGAGGCCGACCAGGTGCTCGTCGGCACGAACAGGACCCGCAAGCGCTACAATCAGCGGCTTCGGGAGCTGAAGGGATTTACGGTCGACTATCCGCAATCCGGCGACAAGCTTGTGTGCTTGAGGAACGATCCCGCCAAGGGGCTGCTCAACGGCTCGCTCTGGCAGGTGATGAGTTCGTCGCGGGAAACGGTGAAGCCGGGTATCAATCTGATGATCCGGCCCGAAGACGACGACATGGATCGCGGCGCCGCCAAGATCAAGCTGCTCAAGCAAGCTTTTGAGAGCGACGAGGAAGTGCCCTGGTCGACACGGAAGCGTTACGACGAATTCGACTTCGGCTATGCGCTCACCGTGCACAAGGCGCAGGGTTCGCAGTGGAACAATGTCGTGCTTTTCGACGAGAGCTTCGCCTTTCGCGACAGCCGCGAGCGCTGGCTTTATACGGCGATCACGCGTGCGGCCGAAACGCTGACCATCGTGCGCTGATCAGTTCGGCACGATGCCGAGCAACATCGCCTTGGCGACCGCCTGAAAGCGGTTCGTCGCCTGGAGCTTGCCGATGATGCCGTTTTCGGTCCGCAGCAATTCATCGAATTCGAGGTTCAGCGCCCGGGCGATGCGGGGCGCGGAATAACCTTCGGTCATCAGCGCCAGACACTGTCTCTCCCTGTCGGTAAGGGACAGCGAAACCGAAATCGAGGTGACGGGGGTTTCGCTCTCTTCCTCGCCGTTGAGCAGGTTCTCTATCTGCTGCATCTGGCGGCGGATGTTGGAGATATCCGCGGTGAGTTCGCGCTTGCGCCGTGCCAGCATGGCGTGGAACATCTCGTCCGCTTCATCCTGCGAGGTCGCGGCGGTCAGTTCCTCCATCAATTCCCGGATCACCGCTACCGACATGCCGATTTCCCGGCAGGCGTTGATGACCGCCATGCACTGGATGTGCTCGCCGTCATAGACGCGCATCGCGCCTGAGCGTCTGGCCGTGATCAGGCCCTTTTCCTCATAGAAGTGCAGGGTGCGGTGCGTGACGCCGAAGAGATCCGCCATTTCGGCGATCGCCACCGGTTCGCAGGGCAGCTCGAAGGGAAGGGAGACTTGCGGAAGGAAACAGCATCGGCCGGAGACCGCGGCCACAGGGGAGGAGGCGATATCGCCTCCGGATATCGTGTTCATGGCGTCGCTTCGCATCGGACCTCCCTGCGAAATGGCGTCTCACCCGTATTTACATCTTATGATTGTATTGCCTTTCCAGGCCTCCGAGGGCGATATCCCCTGAGCCGAAGACGCGAACGGATCTGGCCGGATGACAGAATTCGCCGGTTGGGCCGTGATTTCGCCGCTTTCAGCCCTCCCGGCGAATTCTGTTAGAAATACGTTACGTAAAATTTTCTGAAAATGGTAGCCCTGTTTGCCCCGTGAATTCTTGTCCATGAAAACTATTTATAGGTGCAATTTGTCGAAGCCCGTGGCCTTTCCGCCAGGCTTGCCCTAAAAGCGGAGCGAGTTTTCAGCAAAACGGATTTTCGCCATGCCGACCACGCTTTCCGTCAACCTCAATGCGGTTGCCATGCTGCGCAATCGTCGCGATCTGCCCTGGCCGAGCGTGGAGGGGCTTGGGCGTATCGCGCTTCAGGCGGGTGCGGCGGGCCTGACGGTCCATCCGCGCCCCGACCAGAGGCATATCCGCTTTTCCGACCTGCCGGTCATCCGTGCGCTCATCGACGATGAATTTCCCGATGCGGAGTTCAACATCGAAGGTTATCCGGGCGACGAATTCCTGGCGCTTTGCGAGAAGATCGAGCCGGAGCAGGTGACGCTGGTGCCGGACGATCCGGTCCAGGCGACATCGGATCACGGGTTCGATTTCCGCACCCAGGGCGAATTCCTGAAGCCGATCGTGGCGCGGCTGAAAAAGAAGGGCATGCGCGTATCGTTGTTTGCCGATGGCGACGGCGATGTCGAGGCCGTCAAGCTTGCAAAGGCAACCGGCGCGGACCGCATCGAACTCTATACAGGGCCTTATGGCGGCTGTTTCGACAATCCGGAGCGCGGGGCGGAGATCCTCGAAAAATTAGGGCAGACGGCGGACGCCGCCTTGGCGGAAGGTCTTGCGATCAATGCGGGACACGACCTGACGGTCACCAACCTGCCGGCGCTGGTCAAGCGCATCCCGAAGCTTGCCGAGGTCTCGATCGGTCACGGATTGACGGCCGACGCACTGGAATACGGCATGGCGGAAACAGTGCGTCGCTTCCGGCGCGCCTGCGGTCAAACGGTTTAAGACGCCAGGAGCTTCGCCTCGCGGAGATCCAGTTCCCAGGTCTGCCCCACGCATTCCGGCCCGAACATCGCATGTCTCTCCTCGGAGACAAGCTTGAAGCCGGTTTTCCGATAGATATGGATAGCGGCGGTCAGCATGTCGTTCGTCCAGAGAGAAAGCGTCCTGTAGCCGGCTAAGGTCGAGAATTTGATGCATTGCTCGACCAGCATCCTGCCAAGCCCAAGGCCGCGGGCCTCCGGGTCGAGATAGAGAAGGCGGAGTTTGGCGACATCGTCTCCGCCGTCGGCCACCAGTACGGAGCCTACCCGTTTGCCGCCTCGTTCCGCGATCCAGCTCCGTTCCCGCTCGGGATTGAAATTGGCGATGAACTTGCCGGCGACTTCCGCGATCAGCGCTTCGAATTTTTCATTCAGGCCGTATTCGCGGGCATAGGCGGTTGCCTGCGCCTCGATCAACCAGCCCATGTCGCCGATCCGATAGGGGCGCATGATGACAGGCGGGGGCAGGGTTGCAGCGGAAGGATCGAGGATTGCCCGGATCGCCTGCATCGCATCGATCAGTCTTGCCTTGCCGGTTTCGTCGACGTCCCGGAGATCGCCGGCGATCTGCTGGCGGGAGCGCTCGCCGAGCGTTTCGTAGATTTCGGTTCCCGTCCCGGTGATGGTGAGGATCTGGCTGCGTTTGTCGGCCGGATCGGGTTCGCTGTCGATGAAGCCCGCTTCACGGAACTTCTTGAGGATACGGCTCAGATAGGCGGGGTCGAGCCCGAGATCGCGGTTGAGTTCCGTTGCGGAGACGCGCCTGCGCGCGCCCATTTCGTAGAGAATGCGTCCCTCGGTAAGGGTGTAGGGCGTGGACAGGTAATCCTTCGCAAGCACGCCGATCTTGTTGGTGTAGAAACGGTTGAAGGCACGGATGGTCTCGATGGTTTCGGGCGCGGTCATGGGCAGAATCTCCTCTATGAGAGACTCTGTCCATTATTTACTTGACGGAGTCAAATAAATTAAGCGGCGACCTGCGCGGTGCCCGCTTTGCCCAATGCGAAATCCACGGCCGCCCTGGCATGGATCGTCGTGGAATCGGCGCAGGGAAGCGTCAGGTTTCCCGGATCGAGCAGGAGGCAGATTTCCGTGCAGCCGAGGATGATGCTGTCCGCGCCTTCGGCCCTGGCCTTCTCGATCATGGCGATCGCGCGCTCACGCGATGAATCGAGCACCGTACCGGCGCAGAGTTCGCTGAAGATGATGTTATGAATGTCGGCGCGGTCGTCCGTGTCCGGCACCATGACGTCGATGCCGAGCGTCTTCATCCGGTCCGTATAGAAGCCATGCTCCATCGTGTAGCGGGTCGCGAGCAGGAGCGGGCGCCTCAGTCCCCTGGATTTCAGCGTCTCGGCCGTTTCGTCGATGATGTGGATGAGAGGAATGTCAACGGAGGCCTGGACCTCCGAGGCGACGAGATGCATGGTGTTGGTGCAGATCAGAACGCACTCGGCGCCGGCGGTTTCAAGGCTCACGGCGCTTTTTGCTAGGTGCCTGGCCGCCAGATCCCAACGGCCTGCTTTCTGCATCTCGACCACGTCGGCAAAGTTGACGGAGTGGAGCAGGATATCGGCGGAGGCGAGACCGCCGAGGCGGTCCCGGACCATTTCGTTGATCAGGCGATAATAGACGGATGTGCTTTCGAAACTCATCCCACCAATCAGGCCTATTCTGCGCATGATTTTCTCCGATATAAGTTGAAATTAGATTGTTCATCTAATTATATCGGATTCTTTAGATTTGCAATCCTGCGCTTGCGGGGTGGTCGTCAGGCGGTCAACGCCGCCTTCTGCGTGTCGAGGTAGGCGGCGAGATCCTTCGGTTTCGTACCGGTCAGCGTTTCGAAGTCGCTCGTCACCAGATCGAAATTGCCGGCGCGGATGTTGGCGTCGGCGGAAACGAGCATCCTGACGACGAATTCCGGCAGGCCGGCGCTGGCAAGGCCCTGGGCGAGCTGTTCGTCGGTGACGTTCACGACTTCAAGCGGCTTTCCGGCGGCCTTGGAGAAGCGTGCGGCGATTTCCCCGGCGGTCAGCGCTTCCGGGCCGGTGAGGGTGAAGGTCTTGTTGCCGCCCGGCGGGTTGGCGAGGGCCGCCGCTGCCGCGCGGGCGCAGTCGTCACGGGTGATGTTCGAAACCTTGCCCGTGCCTATGGCCGTATACCATTTGCCGGCCTGCAGATTGTGCGGCATCGACAGCAGATAGTTGTCGTCGTACCAGGCATTGCGCAGGATCGTGTAGGGAATGCCGCTGGCCTTGACCGCCTCTTCCGTACCGAGATGGTCCGGCGCGAAGGTCACCAGCGATTTGTCCGGATTCGGCATCGACGTGTAGGCGATGTGTTTTACGCCGGCCTTGACGGCCGCGGAGACCGCTGTCCTGTGCTGGACGAGCCGCTTGCCGGGGACGGCCAGCTCGTCGGTCGAGATGATCAGCACGCGGTCGACGCCGGTAAACGCCTTGACCAGGCCTGCTTCGTCATCGAAGTCGGCGGTGCGGGTTTCGATCCCCTTGGCCGCGATATCGGCAAGTTTCGCGGTGTTGCGGCTGGCGGCGATGATGTCGGCTGGTGCGATCCCGGATGTCTCCGCGAGGTGATGCAGGATTGCCCGGCCCAGATGGCCGGTGGCGCCGGTTACGAGAAGTTTGGTCATGGTCGTTCCTTTTCAGCGATGGACCGGCGCCTGCTGGCGCACTGTCGGGTATAAGTCTCAAAAAGAGACCAGCACTACAATATGCATTGACTTCGACCTGTAAAGAGGGCATTTTTCGGGAAGATTGTTACCTGGAGGGAACCACCGTCATGGTCCTCAATGCCGCGAAAAAGCCGATGCTCGACGGAGAGGCATGTGACACGACGGAGTGGAACGCGGGCAATTGTCCGGTGCGCGACGTCATCGACCGGATCGCCGGCAAGTGGTCGACCCTGCTGCTCGAGGCTCTGGCGCGCCGGCCTTATCGTTTCGGCGAATTGCGGCGGCTGGTGCCGGATATTTCACAGCGCATGCTGACCCAGACATTGCGCAATCTGCAGCGTGACGGCTATATCGAGCGGGAAGTGTTTCCCACCAAGCCGCCGAGCGTCGAGTACCGCATGACGGAACTTGGTCATTCGCTTTTCGAGCCGCTTTCCAAGGTCTTGAAATGGGCGGAAGCCAACCATTCGGCCGTGAAGGCGGCGCGGGCGAAGTTCGACGAAAGCGAACTTGGCTGATTTATCCAGGAACTGAACCGATGGAAATGAAGGAATGATGCGGCGCCTGTCGGGCATCCTGATCGGCGGGAGTTCCCACGTCGGCAAGACGACGCTCGCCAGGCGTCTGGCCGAGGCGCTCGGCTGGAACATGGTTTCCACGGACAGCCTGGCGCGTCATCCTGGACGGCCCTGGCCGAGCGTACGTCAGCCGGTTGCCGAATATTACGCGCGCCTTTCGCCCGAGACGATCTACTGGTTTCTGCGGGTGCATCACGAAAACATGTGGCCCGGCATAAGGCGGATCATCGAGGAAGAACTTCAAGCCGGAAGGCCGTTCGTCTTTGAAGGTTCGGCGCTTCGGCCGGAATCGATCGCGCCGCTCGTCTCCGAAGCGATCGCAGGCGTCTTTCTCCATGCGGACAATGACTTCCTGCAGGAGCGGATGCAATCGGAGGCAGGATATCGGCAGGCCGGCGAGGCGGATCGCCGCGTCATGGATAGTTTCATTGAGCGCTCCCTGCGCGACAATTCCGAAATGCGCGCCGACGCGGAGAAACACGGTTTGCGAATGGTCGATGTCGCCGACGCGGGCGCTGTGACCGGCCTTTTCGACGAGTTGGTGCCAGGGGCCTAGTTTGGTCCGGACGTCACAAGGGCGGCCCTGGAGCCGCCCTTGCGATTGTCCGTCAAGCTGTCTCCGGTCAGGCGGCGAGCGAGGCGATGTCGATGACGAAGCGGTAGCGGACGTCGCTCTTCAGGACCCGTTCATAGGCTTCGTTGACTTCCTGGATGTTGATCTTCTCGATCTCCGAGACGATGTTGTGCTGGCCGCAGAAGTCCAGCATTTCCTGGGTTTCCTTGATCGAGCCGATCATCGAGCCGGACAGGCTCTTGCGGCCGGGGATCAGCGAGAAGGCATGGACCGGGATTGCATGTTCTGGCGCGCCGACGACGACCATCGCGCCGTTGACCTTGAGCAGGTTGAGATAGGCGTTCCAGTCGATTTCGGCGCTGACCGTGCAGATGATCAGGTCGAAGGTGCCTGCCAGCTTTTCGAAGGTTGAGGCGTCGCTGGTGGCATAATATTGCCTGGCGCCGAGCTTCAGGCCGTCTTCTTTTTTGGAGAGCGTCTGGGACAGCACGGTGATGTCGGCACCCATGGCCGCGCCGAGCTTGACGCCCATATGGCCGAGGCCGCCCATGCCGACGATCGCGACCTTCTTGCCGGGGCCGGCATTCCAGTGGCGGAGCGGCGAGTAGAGCGTGATGCCGGCGCACAGAAGCGGAGCCGAGGCATCGAGCGGCAGGTTGTCCGGAATGCGCAGGACATAGCCTTCCTTGACGACGATATGGTCGGAATAACCGCCCTGGGTCGCCGTCCTGCCGTCGGCTTCGACGCCGTTATAGGTCTGCACGAGGCCGGGCATATAGTGTTCGTTGTCGAGGTCGCGGGCGGCGCAGCCGACGCAGCTGTCGACGAAGCAGCCGACGCCGACGCGGTCGCCGACCTTGAATTTCGTCACGGCGGAACCGACGGCGCTGACGATGCCGGCGATCTCGTGGCCGGGAACGATCGGGTAGACCGCATTCTTCCATTCGTTGCGGACGGTGTGGATGTCCGAATGGCAGATGCCGGCGAACTTGATGTCGATGACCACGTCGTCGGCATTCGGTTCGCGGCGCTCGAAGGTGAAGGGCGTCAAAGGTTGGGTCGCGTCGGTCGCGGCATAGCCTCTTGCAATAGCCATGGAGAGATCCATTCATTTTCAAGTTGGGAGGGGATGGGACGAGGCGGACTATGCTTCACGGGGCGGCAAGAGCGTTAGATCGATCCTGCAAGCTTCTTGCACGATCCTGCAAAAATGATGGAGCGGATGGTTTTACGATCGCCGAAGTCGTCCTAGATGATAGGCAGTTGGCCGGCATCTCATCAGACAGGTTGCGTCATGACTTTATCCTTCAGTCCCTATCGGGAGATCGTTTCTATCGCCGAGCGCTTCACGCGGGGCGACGGCGAATTCGCCACGGCGGTCGACAACCTGTTCATCAGTCGCCGCTCCGATCCGAGCGAACCGCACCATAGCAGCTACAGGCCCTGTCTCGCCCTGGTGCTGCAGGGTGCAAAAAGCCTGCGTCTCGGTGCGGAAACCATCAATTACGCGACGGGGGAGTATCTTCTGGCCTCGTTCGATCTGCCGGTCGCCTGGTCGGTGACGGAGGCAAGTCCCGAGAGCCCGCATTACTGCCTGGCTTTTGCGATCGACAGCGAGAAGCTTGCCGATCTTCTGCGCCGCGTCGAGATTCCCCATCCCGCGGCGCCGTCGGAGAGCCAAAGGGGTATCACGGTGAATGTGGCGCCGCCGGAGCTGCTGGACGCCACCGTGCGGCTGCTGCGTCTGCTCGATCGTCCAGAGGATATTCCGGCGATGGCGCCGCTGATAGAGCAGGAGATACTCTATCGGCTGCTGACCGGGCCGGACGGCGCGCGTCTTCTCAACATCGCAATCGCCGACAGCAACAGCAACCGGATCGCCCGCGCCATCGCCTGGCTGAAACAGAACTTTGCCCTTCCCTTGCGGATCGAGGATCTGGCGGACCGCGTCAATATGAGCATTTCGTCCTTCCACCACCATTTCAAGGCCGTGACCGCGATGACGCCGGTGCAGTATCAGAAGAAACTGCGCCTGCACGAGGCCCGGCGGTTGATGCTGGTCGAGCGGATCGATGTCGGAAATGCCGGCCATCGCGTCGGTTACCAGAGCCCGTCGCAGTTCAGCCGGGAATATAGCCGTCTCTACGGCCTGTCTCCGGTGCGCGACATGGAAGCCATGCGGGATAGCGCCGCGGCGGAATAACCGGCTCCTTGCGTGGCATCGCCAAGGCTCGGCAACCCTTTCGGCGCCTGAAGAGGGCATGAGGCGCAAGAACAGGCTTGACGACCGTGCCGAATGCTTTATACGGGGAGAACCGTACCGTACGGTACGCAAAGAGGATGCCGCCTGTGAGACCCGAAGCCGCCGACACGCCCGGATTTTCGCCGCGCCAGAACGCCGTTCTGGAACAGGCGCTTCGGCTGCTCGTGGAAGGCGGGGAAAAGGCGCTGACGACTTCAGGCCTGGCGCGCGCCGCCAATTGCTCGAAGGAAAGCCTCTACAAATGGTTCGGCGATCGCGAGGGTCTCCTGTCCGCGATGATCGCCTATCAGGCCAGCAAGGTGCGCACTCACGAGCGTTCCGGGGAGCGGCTGACGGCGGATCTTCTGCGCGACCATCTCGAACTCTTTGCCCGCGATCTGCTCGAAGTCCTGGCCGGCGACGTGTCCCTGGCGCTCAACCGGCTGGCCATCGGGCAGTCGAGCCGCGAAGGTTCGAAGCTCGGGAAGCTGCTGCTGGAACATGGCCGCCGCCAGATCGACCGCCGGGCCATGGCGCTGATCGAACAGGGCAAAAGGGCAGGGCTCCTGCGTTTCGAGAATGCGGATGCCGCATATCACACGTTTTACGGCCTGATCGTTTCCGACCTGCATGTGCGCATGCTGCTCGGCGAGCCGGGCCTCAAGGACAATGTGCTTCAGGCGGGGAGGGCTATCGAGGCCTTCCTGACGCTGCATGGCACACAAAAGCAATCGGCGGACGCGCTCAGCGCTTTCGCGGGACGATGACAAACATCAACAGACGACACGCATAGGGAAGGGAAAACGATGCGCGTTTATTACGATCGGGATGCCGATATCAACCTCATCAAGGCTAAGAACGTCGCCATCATCGGTTACGGTTCGCAGGGTCGCGCGCATGCGTTGAACCTCAAGGATTCCGGCGCCAAGAACGTCGCGATCGCCCTGAAGGCCGGTTCTCCAACCGCCAAGAAGGCCGAGGCCGACGGCTTCAAGGTTCTCACGGTGGCCGAAGCCGCCAAGTGGGCCGACCTGATGATGATGGCGACCCCGGACGAGCTGCAGGCCGACATCTACAAGTCGGAAATCGCTCCGAACATCCGTGACGGCGCGGCGATCGCCTTCGCCCACGGCCTCAACGTCCATTTCGGCCTGATCGAGCCGAAGGCTTCCGTCGACGTCGTCATGATCGCGCCGAAAGGCCCCGGCCATACGGTTCGCGGCGAATACCAGAAGGGCGGCGGCGTGCCCTGCCTCGTTGCCGTTCACCAGAACGCTTCCGGCAACGCGCTCGAACTGGCGCTCTCCTATGCCTGCGGTGTCGGCGGCGGCCGTTCGGGCATCATCGAGACCAACTTCAAGGAAGAGTGCGAAACCGACCTCTTCGGCGAACAGGTCGTTCTCTGCGGCGGTCTCGTCGAGCTCATCCGCGCCGGTTTCGAGACGCTGGTCGAAGGCGGCTACGCCCCGGAAATGGCCTATTTCGAGTGCCTGCACGAAGTGAAGCTGATCGTCGACCTGATCTACGAAGGCGGCATCGCCAACATGAACTACTCGATCTCCAACACGGCCGAGTGGGGCGAATACGTCACCGGCCCGCGCATCATCACCGACGAAACCAAGGCCGAGATGAAGCGCGTCCTGAAGGACATCCAGACCGGCAAGTTCACCTCTGAATGGATGCAGGAATACCGTTCCGGCATGGCCCGCTTCAAGGGCATCCGCCGCAACAACGACGCCCACCAGATCGAGGAAGTCGGCGCCAAGCTGCGCGGCATGATGCCCTGGATCGGCAAGAACAAGCTGGTCGACAAGACCGTCAACTAAGGTTTCCGTCTTCAGGCAAAACCATCAGGGCCGGGGCGAAAGCCCCGGCTTTGCCTATATGGAAAGCTTACAAAGACGCCATTTTCAGGCAGGCTTTCATCCGCGTCGTCTGGATATTCATTTGCGTACCTGAGCAAATCGGTGAGCTTGAATGTCTTTTTGCAGCCAACTCTGTCCTGGGTTCTAATCTCTTAATCCGCAGGCGGAACGACGCCCTTGGTTAGCAGAAAGCAACCATAGAAGCGGGTTTCGCCGGTTGCGATGACACAGTATGCCTTCCTCGCGTGCTCATAGAACGCGAAGCGCTCGATGCCGTACATGGGGGCCGGTTTTCCCTCGGCGGCATCGATCTCGGCCTGGACTTCCTGCTGCGGCGCCGGGATCTGATCCGGATCGCCCATCACCTCCATACGGCCGACGGAAGGCTGTAGCGGCGTATCGAGAGGCAGGACGGAAAGGATTGCCCGCATCGCCCGGGCCGCCGGGATATTGTCCATGCGCAGCAGCTTCCCCCGTGTCGTCTGGCGAGCGATCGCATCAGCCGGAAAATTGGTGTCCACGAGTGCCAGGGTGTCGGCGTGACCCATCGAGTGCAAGGCGTGGAGCACATCGGCGTTCAGCGCCGGATCGATGTTCTTGAGCATGTCTTCCTCCTCTTCGGCGACGGGGCCGTCCCGTCGGGTTCCGGTTGCGACAAACCTGTCTTTTCGACGGTCTTCTGGCAAGCGCTTCCGGGCAGTGCTAAACAGGACAAAAATGAAAAGAAACTCGATAGGTCAGTATTGCTGACCTATCGATGTTTGTGATAAGGTCAGCCTTAGAAAGTTGAAATAAGAGGAAACATTCCGTGCTGAATTGGGAACATATATTCGCGACGCGCTCGGGCCGCATGCGCGCCTCCGAAATCCGGGAACTCCTGAAACTCCTGGAGCGGCCGGACATCATCTCGTTTGCGGGGGGCATTCCCGATCCCGCGCTCTTTCCCGATCAGGCCTTCAAGGAAGCCTATGCGGATATCTTTTCCGGCGCGCAGGTGAATGCGGCGCTGCAGTATTCGATAAGCGAGGGCTACAAGCCGTTGCGCGAGTGGATTCGCGGCGAGATCGCCAAGATCGGCATCCAATGCGAGGTCGAGAACGTCTTCATCACATCCGGCTCGCAGCAGGCGCTCGACTATCTCGGCAAGCTCTTCCTGTCGCCGAAGGATACGGCCCTCGTCACGTGGCCGACCTATCTCGGGGCGCTGCAGGCCTTCAACGCCTACGAGCCGAACTACGATCAGCTCTCGTTCGGCAACCGGACGCCCGCGGCCTATCGCGAGACGGCCGCCAAGGCGGGCGGGAGCGTGAAATTCGCCTATCTCTCGGCCGATTTCGCCAATCCGACAGGCGAGACCGTGGATCGGGCCGCGCGTGAGAATCTGCTCGACCTCGCCGACGAACTGGACATCGCGGTCCTGGAGGATGCGGCCTATCAGCATCTCAGATACGACGGCGAGGCGGTCCCGCCGATCCTGGCGCTCGACATCGCCCGCAAGGGCGGGATCGAGGATACCCGCACGATCTACAGCGGCAGCTTCTCCAAGACGCTCGCACCTGGCCTGCGCGTCGGTTTCGTCGTTGCGGCCATGCCGGTCATCCGCAAGCTCGTCCTGATGAAGCAGGCCGCCGACCTGCATTCCTCGACGATCAACCAGATCGCCATCGAGCACGTCGCCTCCCGTGATTTCGACGCCCAGGTCGCGAAGATCCGGGCCGCCTACAGCAAGCGCCGGGACGCGATGCTGGCCGCGCTTGCGAAATACATGCCGAAGGGTACGAGCTGGACGAAACCGGAAGGCGGCATGTTCGTCTGGGTGACATTGCCGGCGGGCATGGACGGCGCCGAGCTGCTTGCCCGCTCGATCGAAACGGAGAAGGTGGCTTTCGTGCCGGGCCAGGCGTTCTTCGCCGATCGTTCCGGTGCGAACACGCTGCGTCTTTCCTTCTCCTGCGCCGACGAGGCGATGATCAACGAAGGTATCCAGCGCCTCGGCCGCCTGATCTCCAACGCGCTTCTGGCTGCGGCCTGACGATCGGGACATCAATTTCAAGCCCCCTGTCTCCGGCCGGAGACAGGGGGCTTTCGTCTTTCGGGGCAGGTATCCGTGGAGAGGTCTTCGCTGTCACATACGTGTCAGAAGACTGTGCTTAAGCGGGTGGCATGTTCTCGAAAGGACCGTCGATGAAGAACCTTCTCTCCGCTTTTACCGCTCTTGTGGCTTTCGGCATGATCGCCGGCGCGGCTGAAGCCGCCGATCTCGTGCTCTACACAAGCCAGCCGAACGAGGATGCGCAAGCGACCGTCGACGCCTTCAAGGCGGCCAATCCGGGGCTCGACGTGCAGTGGGTGCGCGACGGGACGCCGCAGATCATGGCCAAGCTCAATGCGGAGATCCAGGCCGGCAATCCGGTCGCCGATGTCCTGCTGATCGCCGATACCGTGACGCTCGAGCGGATGAAGCAGGCCGGCCAGCTTCTGGCCTACAAGTCGCCCGAGGCCGCCAATCTCGATGCGGCCCTCTACGACGCCGACGGTTACTATTACTCCACGAAGCTGATCACCACGGGCATCATGTACAACACGCAGGCCGCCATGAAGCCGACAAGCTGGGCGGACCTTGCCAAGCCGGAAGCCAAGGGGCTCGTCACCATGCCGAGCCCGCTCGCTTCGGGCGCGGCGCTCATCCATGCCCAGACGCTGGCCGGCGTCCAGGGGCTCGGTTGGGATTATTACAAGCAGCTCAAGGCCAACGGCGCCGTCGCGTCCGGCGGCAATGGCGGGGTATTGAAGGCCGTCGCTTCCGGCGAGAAGGCCTATGGCGTGGTGGTCGACTACATGCCGCTCCGCGAGAAGGCAAAGGGCGCGCCGGTCGAGTTCGTCTTCCCGAAGGAGGGCGTGTCGGCCGTCACCGAGCCGGCGGCGATTCTCGCCTCGACCAAGCATGCCGACGCCGCCAAGAAGTTCATCGACTACCTGCTGTCGGAAAACGGCCAGAAGGTTGCGGCGAAGCTTGGTTATATTCCGGCCCGCAAGGGGATCGACCTGCCGCCGGGTTATCCCGCGCGCGACCAGATCAAGGTGCTGCCGGTCAACGCTTCGGAAGCGCTCAAGAATTCCGAAAAGGACGTAAAGACCTTTGCCGATATCTTCGGCATCAAGGGTTGATATAAGCGCCTTATGAAGCGTTCATCCCATCGGGGAAACAGCCAGCCACGCTGGCTGTTTCCTTTTGTCGTAACCGTGATCTTCTTCCTGAGCGTGCTGCCCCTGGGGCGGCTTGCGGCGACGGGTATCGCTTCCGCGCTTCAGGGCGGAGCGCGGAACCTGCTTTCCGATCCCGGCGTGTGGCAGGCCGTCTACGACACCCTGTCGACCTCCTTCCTCGGCATGGTCGCGGCGGTTGTGCTGGGCGGCGGTTTTGCGCTTCTGCTGACGCTGTTCGACATCCGCGGCAAGGCGATGCTCGGCTTCCTGTTCATGCTGCCGACCATGATCCCGCCGCAGGTGACGGCGCTCTCCTGGATCGGCATGACGGGGCCTTCGAGCACGCTTCTGAAAGCGCTGGGGCTGGCGCCACCGCTGGGCGCGCCGCAGCCGCTCTACTCCATCGGCGGGATCGCGCTGCTCTACGGCGTGCAAAATGCGGCGCTCGTCTATCTTTCGCTCAGGGCCGGGCTTCTGGCGCTGCCCCGCGATGCGGTGGAGGCGGCGCGGCTTGCCGGCGCTTCGTCCTGGCAGGTACTGAAGGACATCATCCTGCCTCTTTCGTTGCCCGGCCTGGTGGCGGGTGCGGCGATCGCTTTCGTTTCCTGCGTCGGCAATTTCGGTATTCCGGCCATCCTTGGCATTCCCGCGTCGATCTACACGCTGCCGACGCTGATCTATTCGAAATTCGCGGCCTTCGGTCCCGGCACCTTCGCGGATGTCTCGCTGCTCTCGGCGATGATCGCCATTCTTTCCATCGTCGGGCTCACGGTGGAGGAGCGGGTGCTGCGCGGGCGTGACTACCGCGTCATCGGTCTGTCCGGCCAGGTGGCCGTGTTCCGGCTGGGCGGCTGGCGCTGGCTGGCGGAGATCGTGCTTTGGTCGATGATCTTCATCATTCTCGTGATGCCGCTGACCGCCCTCGTGGCGAGCTCGCTGGCGCCTGCCTATGGCGTGCCCCTCGGTCCGTCCACCGCCACCATCCGGGCCTATGAGGAGATCCTCTTCCGCCAAGCGGTGACGCGCACGGCGTTTACCAATTCCATCACGCTGTCGCTTGCAACGGCCTTCGGTCTCCTGGTGGTGACGGTGCTGACCGGCTACTTCCTGGTTCGCGGCAAAAGCCGGCTGGCGCCTGTCATCTCGGCGCTGGCCGAAATTCCCTACGCGCTGCCCGGCATCGTGCTGGCGGTCGCCTTCATCCTGCTTTTTGCCGCGCCTGTTCCGGTGATCGGCCTGTCGATCTACGGAACGATCTGGATCATTCTCATCGCCTATTTCTCCAGCTTCTTCGCCGTCAGCCTGAAGCCCGTCGTCAGCGCCTTCCGGCAGTTCGATCCGTCGCTCGAAGAGGCGGCGCGGCTTTCCGGCGCCGGCTTCGGCCGCCGGCTTGCCGATATCCTGGTCCCCCTGGTGGCGCCGGCCGCCGGCGCGTCGGTGATCCTCGTTTTCCTGATCGCCTGCAACGAGCTCACCGTTTCGGCGCTGCTCTGGTCCGCCGGCACGCAAACCCTTGGCGTGGCGATCTACAATCTCGATGACAGCGGCAGTTTCAATCTGGCATCGGCGCTTTCCGTTCTTGTCGTCGTCATGGTGGTGGCCATGATGCTGCTGCTGGAACTGCTGGCGAAGCGACTGCCGAAAGGGGTGGTGCCGTGGCAAAGCTGATTCTCAACCGTCTTTCCAAGTCGTTCGAAACCGGCGGCAGGCCTGCGGTCGACGATGTGTCGCTGACGGTGCGCGAGGGCGGCTTCCTGGCGCTCCTCGGACCCTCCGGTTGCGGCAAGACGACGGTGCTGCGCATGATCGCCGGCTTCGAACAGCCGACCGACGGCTCGATCCTGCTCGGTGAGCGGGTGCTTGCCGATGCGGACGACATGGTGCCACCGGAACATCGCAACATGGCGATGGTCTTCCAGTCCTATGCGCTCTGGCCGCATATGAGCGTGGCGGAGAATGTCGGCTATCCTCTCAAGGTGCGCGGCGTTTCCGGCGACAAGCGGCAGCGGAAGGTGAAGGAGGCGCTCGCCGCCGTCCGGCTTGAAGACTACGCCGGTCGCCGGCCGGCGGATCTGTCGGGGGGACAGCGCCAGCGCGTGGCATTGGCCCGCTGCCTCGTTACCGAACCGGATGTCGTGCTGCTCGACGAGCCGCTTGCCAATCTCGACCGACATCTGCGCCAGGAAATGGAAGAGACGTTTCGCGAGTTTCATGCCCGATCCGGCGCCACGATGATCTACGTCACCCACGATCAGGCGGAAGCCATGGCGTTGGCAACCGACGTGGCGGTCATGTCGGAAGGCCGGTTGCTGCAGGTGGGGACGCCGGAGGAAATCTATGCGCGGCCCCAAGGCCGGCTGGTCGGTGGCCTGGTCGGGCAGGGAGCGATCCTTTCCCTTCCGTTGCCCGCCGGAGATATGCGGGTTCTGGACTGGCCGGCGGTGCAAGCACTGCTGGCGAGCAGGGAAACCAGCCGTCCCGCTGCGGATATCCTGGTGCGGCCGCAGGATGTGGAACTGACGCCGGAAGGGGTGGCCGCCGCCGTTCTTTCCGTGCTTTTCGAGGGCGAGCGCTACGTGTTGCGCCTTGCCTTGCCGGACGGGCAGGCGTTGCGCGCCTTCAGCCGCCGGCCGGTCAAGGTCGGCGATACGGTATCGGTCGTGATCCACTCGGCCTGGAGATTGTAGCCACGCGGTGCTCTCGTGGTTATGGTGCCGACGAAAATAGGGAATCCGTTCATGTCACTGCGCCTCGGTACCTTCAACATCGAAAACCTGATGACGCGGTTCGATTTTTCCGGCTGGCGCAACCAGCTCCGGCAGGATCGGGTGCTGAGGCTTTACGACGTGCAGGACAAGGTTGTCTACCAGCAGCTCGAACAGGCGCGCATGATCGCCGAGACGGACGATACGCGGCAGCTTTCGGCGCTTGCAATCGCGGACGCGGATGCGGACATTCTCTGCCTGCAGGAAGTCGACAGCATGCCGGCGCTGCAGGCTTTCGAATATGGCTATCTCTACCGTATGGTCGGCAACGGCTATCGCCAGAAATATCTCGTCGAAGGGAACGATTCCCGCGGTATCGACGTGGCGGTGCTGATGCGGGAGGAGACGCGCACCGGCGAACCGATCGAACTCGTCGATGTCCGCAGCCATGCCATGCTGACCTATCGGGATCTCGACCTCTTCAACGAGGAGATCGCGCTGACCAATCAGGCGCATGACAAGATTTTCAAGCGGGATTGCCTTGAACTCGAGTTGAAGATCGGCGGCAGGCCATTGTCGCTTTACGTCGTTCACTTCAAGTCGATGAGCAACACCCGCGACGGCATGGACGGCCGCACGGGCACGATGGCGATCCGGATGGCGGAAGCGCAGGCGGTGCGCCACATCATCGAGCGCCGTCTCGGCAGGGGACAGGCTGCGGACAAGAACTTCGTCATCTGCGGCGACATGAACGACTATCAGGAAAAGGTGCAGGTGATCGGCTCGCGGCGCGAGGGATATCGCTTCGAACCGAGGCGGGAAGAGGCGAGCGCGCTCGACGTTTTCAGCCGCGACGGCTTTGCGGTCAATCCGATGCAGCGGCGCGACGCCATGGACCGCTGGACGCTCTACCATGCCCGCGGGCCGGAGGAGCAGCATCTCTGCCAGCTCGACTACATCTGGCTTTCGCCCGGTCTGGCCGAACGCAATCCCGACAGTATTCCCGAGATCGTTCGCGGCGGGCAGCCTTATCGCACCGTCTTTCCGCCGGGCCAGGAAGTGGAGCGTTTCCCGCGCGTCGGATGGGATCGTCCGAAGGCCTCGGATCATTGCCCGGTGGTCATTTCGCTGGAGCTCGGATGACGGTCGAGCTTTCCGAGGATTTTTCCGGGTGGCCGCCGGAAAAGACGGTTTTCCATGTCGATCGGGTGAGCATGCGCATCCTGCCGGGCGACCATCCGTTCTATCTGGCCGAACGCGACGCCATCGCCGAAAACTGGAAACATGAGATCGCCGCCAATCCTGCCCTGTTCGATGGGCGGATGATCTTTCAGCGGCGAATCGGCCTGGCTGGACAGGCCATGTTCAGCGAAGGTCATGTCATTCCCTTCTCCGCCTTTCTCTGGTGGCGCAAGCAGCCGCAGCGGCATGGGGGACTGCATATCTATGCCTATCCCGTTCTGGAATCCTCCGATGGCGCCCTGATCGCCATCCGGATGGGCGCGCATACGGCCAATGCAGGCATGGTCTATTTCGCCTGCGGGTCGTTTGAGGCCGCAGACGTCGTCGCCGGTTATTGCGATCCGGAGCGCAACATGCGGCGCGAGGTGCTGGAGGAGACCGGGATCGATCTGGGTGAAGCAATTGCGGGCGAGGGATATCACGTCGCTCACTTCCGGCGGGCGGTGACGCTGTTTCGCCTCTACCGGTTCGATCAGACCGCCGACCGGATGGTTGCGCGCATCGAAGAGCACATGCAGGTTGCCGAAGACAAGGAAATTGCCGGCGCCGTCGCGATCCGCTCCGCCGACCCCACCGCTCATCCCTATAATATCGGCATGCTGCCGGTGCTGGACTGGTATTTCGGGAAGGCGTGAAAACCGTTCCGGACGGGGTTGCGCTCGAAAGACCGCTCGGGCAGTTTGGCCCATCGATTTCACGGGGGAGGTGCCGTTGGGCCGCCGTTACAGCATCTATGATGTCTTCACCGACAAGAGACTTTCCGGCAATCCGCTGGCTGTGGTCCTCGACGGAGACGGGCTGCCCGACGAAGCCATGCAGGCGATCGCCAGGGAGATGAACCTCTCGGAGACGGTGTTCGTGCAATCCTGCGTCAATCCCGCCTATGCGGCCCGGTTGCGCATCTTCACGCCGGGCAGGGAATTGCCGTTTGCCGGGCATCCGACGGTCGGGACCGCCGTGGCGCTGGCGGAGCGGGACCACGGTATCGGCGAGCGTGATCTGGATCTCGTCTGCGTCCTGGAGGAAAATGTCGGGCCGGTCCGCTGTGCAGTCCGGATTCGCAGGGGCGAGGCCGGATTTGCCGAATTCGACCTGCCGAGGAGGCCTCAGCGGATCGATCTGCCGCTCGACCGGCAAGGGCTGGCCGACGCGCTGAGCGTCAAGTCTACGGATGTCGGTTTCGAAAACCACGTCGCCTCGATCTGGAGCGCGGGCGTGCCCTTCCTCATGATCCCGCTGCATAATCTCGCCGTGGTTCAGAATTTGGAGTTCGATCCGGGGCTTTGGGAAAAGGCTGCGCCCTTCGTGGAAGGGTCGCTCGCGGCGGCTTATGTCTATTGCCGTGGGGGCGTGCATCATCAGGCGAGATTCCATGCGCGCATGTTCTCTCCGGATATGGGGATTTCGGAGGACCCGGCGACCGGGGCCGCGGTAGCGGCGCTTGCCGGCGCCATCCGGCATTTCGATGCACTGCCGGACGGCCACTATCCCATTCTCGTGGAGCAGGGCGTCGAGATGGGCAGGCCGTCCTATATTCATTTGAATGTCGACGTGAAGGATGCCGAGATCGCAAAGGCTCGGATAGGCGGGCAGGCGGTGAGGCTTGCCGAAGGCGTGCTCGATCTTTGAGTTTTTCGCGATTTTCCAGGGATTGCGATATTGTGACGCACTAAATCTTTGAAACTTCTGTTCTTTGCTGTCTCGAGCCAATCGAGGCCGCTTTCCTTCCCTCTTCGAATTCGGCCCGGTGAATTTTTTGATCGAAGAGGCAAATAATTTCTGCGGAGCCGCTGGACAAGCCGGACGAACCCCTTTATACGCCCCCTCACACCGCTGGCGAGCACGCCTCGCCGCAGACGGTCTTGGGTGATTAGCTCAGTTGGTAGAGCAGCTGACTCTTAATCAGCGGGTCGTAGGTTCGAGCCCTACATCACCCACCATTCGAACCCTTGGTACGTAGAGGGTTCACGATTTTTGCGACTTTTCGTGCGACTTTACGGCCGGGTTTTCGTCGGACATGTCGGACGGCGATTTTCCGGGCTCGGTGCGAAACATCCTGGCCTTCAAGTTCCTGATGGCCGCGATCTTGCGCTCGCACTCCAATATGTCGCTCTGACGCTCTTCCGCCTTGGCCTTGTGCCTGGATGATCGGCAGGGAGGGCTTTTACGCCGTCCTGGGCTGCGCCGCGGCGATGCGCCGTTCCATCTGGCGAAGGCAGAGCGCCAGCGCAAAGCCGAGAAGCGTGGTGGCGAGGATATAGTAGGGCGCGCCCGGCCAGCCGGTCGCTGCGACGATCGACGCAAGCAGCATCGGTCCGAAGCACTGGCCGATATTCGAGCCTTGCATCACGAAGCCGCTGAACGTTCCGACGAGATCGCGGCGTGGCGCATAGACCGGCAGCGATCCCATGATCGTTGCGGGCAGCAGACCTCCCGAGACGGCATAGAGGACCGATGCGCCGTAGCGCATGGAGAGCGGAAAGCCGTTGCCGAACACGACGAAGGCCGTCACCGTCAGCATCACGCAGGGGCCGGCGATCAGCGTCCAGCGCGGGGCGCCCCAGCGGGCGAAGACGCCGCCCAGCACGTTGCCGACCGCATTGGCGAGGACCGCAACCGCGGTCATGATCGAGGCGGCCGTCAGGCCGACGCCCATTTCCTCGATCAGCAGCGTGGGCAGGAAGCCGAAGACAGCCATGAAGCTGGAGCTGTAGGCAAGGAATATGCCGGCGATGATCCAGGATATCGGACGCACGGCGGTGAGCTTTACGGCGGCCGGCAGAGAAGTCGACGATTGTCCGGCATGGGCGGGCTTTGCCGTTCTCATCGTCGTCAGGGCAATCATCGGGATGATGCTGACCACGGCGGCGAATATCCATGAACCGCGCCAGCCGAAGCCCGGCAGGAGGAAGGGGGAGACGACCATCATCGCGGCAACTCCGGCAGGTAGCCAGATGCCCCATATCCCGAATGCCAGCCCCGTGTCGCGGGGATCGATGGAAGAGGCGATCAACCCCGGAGCTGCCACGGAGGTCATGATCAGGCCGATGCTTTCGACCGCACGGCTTGCGAAGATCACGGCCTCCGAGCTGGAAAATGCGCCGATCAGGCTGCCCGCGACCAGAAGGCCGAGGCCGAGGATCATGGCGCGACGATGCGTGAGATAATCGGTGAACCGGCCGATGACGAGGCCGCAGACGGCGCCGAGCGCGCTGGCCAGGCCCATCAGCCAGCCGGCGGCGACGAGATCCATGCCGAGTTCGGATCGCAGCACGGGGATCGCCGGCGGTACCTTGCCGATATGCAGCGCGGCTGCGATGCCGCCCAGCACAGCGATTGCGACATGGGGCCAACGTGTCATGCTCTGCTTGTTCCGATCAACTGGCAAACTCCTCCAAGGCTTTATCATTCCCCCACGAGCCGAGGCATAAATTCCGTCTTGGAGGCCATGATTTCTTGGCTCTCGGTTTTGGCGCTGGCGGGTGCGAGGCGCAGAGCCGATATCGGGCAGGTCGTTGCCGGGCTGGCGGCGAGTTTCTAGCTCGCCTTGCGTATCTGCTCGCGGTTTTCCTCGATCTTGAGGTTTTGCAGCAGCTTGGCGAGCCAGTCGACGAAGACCCGCACCTTGTTGGAAAGGTGGCGGGTCTGCGGATAGACGATGTAAAGAGGCAGGGACTCGCATTCCCAATCCGTGAGCACTTCGACAAGTTCGCCCTTTTCGACCGCTTCCCGAGTCATGAAACGGGCGGATTGGGCGATCCCCATCCCGGCTATCGCGGCATTCACGTAGGTACGCGCATCGTTGACGGAAACGACGTAACGGGGCGTGATCTCGATCGTCTCTTCGCCGCGGGAAAACTCGGTCGTCATGACGCGTCCGGCGGTGGCATTCAGATAACCGACGGAAAAGTGACCATTTTCCAGATCCCGGGGATGATCTGGAACGCCGAAATTCCGGATGTAGACCGGCGATGCGTAGGTATGCATCTTGATTTCGCCGACCTTGCGAGCGATCAGCGATTGGTCTGTCGGCGTACCGCCCCGCAGCGCACAGTCGACATTTTCGGCTATATAGTCGACCAGCCGGTCGCCGACGCCGATATCGAGCCTGATCTGTGGGTAGCGCTTGTAGAAGTCACAAAGCGCCGGGATGACGAGCAGGTCCGCGAAGGCGCCGGCCATCTCGACGCGCAATCGCCCCGATGGCTGCGTCTGCGAATTCGACATGCTGCCGTCGAGCTCGTCGAGTTCGGAGAGGATCTGTATCGCCCGTTCGTAATAGAGCGCTCCGTCCGTCGTCACCATTACGCGCCTGGTCGTGCGGTTGAGCAGCGTCGTGCGCAGGTGGGCCTCGAGGCTCTGGACGAGATTGGTCACCGTCGTCTTGGGCATGTTGAGGGTCGATGCGGCGCGGGTGAAGTTTCCCGTTTCCACGACGCGAACGAAAACGCGCATTGCTGAAAGCTGATCCATCTGAACCGTCTCCGCTGCATTGCAGCATTATTCCGGATTTTGGAATAGTGTTGCCGAATGCCGTGAACTTGTGTGATTTGGATCGAACAATAATATCAGGTTCGAAACTGGCAGCAAGCACCTTGCTTCACTAAGGGTGCCGCACGGGATTTTTCAATGATGGCGCAGTGGGAAAATATCGCTTTCGACAGGTCGGCCAAGCCGCCTGTGCCGATGCGCCTCTATGAGGGAGCCGTGAAAGGAAAGGCTCCGCCGCTTGTGCTTTACCTTCGTGGGGGCGCTTTTCTGGATGAGGGCCGCGCCGAGCCAGAGTGTCCTGTTGGCAAGGCTCTCGCAGAGACGGGCGCCGTGGTTCTGGAGGCCGATTACAGCAGCGTTTCCCACAATGTCTTTCCCCAGGCGATGGAATGCGCTTTTATGGCGCTGAACTGCCTGGGCAGCCGTCGCAAGCAGTTTGGCGGCGCGAAGTCGCAGCTCTTCGTGGCTGGCGACGAAGCGGGCGGCAATGTCGCTGCCGGCGTCGCGCTCAAGGCGCGCGACCTGATGCCGGGCGAGCTGAGCGGCCAGATATTGCTGTCGCCGATGATCGACCCGATGATGGCGACACGGTCCTTCCGCAAGGCCGACGAGATCGGCATGCGGGAGCGGTGGTCGGACGGCTGGAGCCACTACCTGCGTGCTGCATGCGGTTTCCAGCATCCTTATGCGGCGCCGTGTCTCTGTTCGCGGCTTTCGGGTGTCGCCCCGGCGCTCGTGGTGACATCGGAAGACGATCCGCTGCGCGACGAGACGATCGGTTATGCCGAGCGGCTGGCTGCATCGGGGGTTTCGGTGCGGCAGAAGATTTTCCCGGGCGGCTGCGGCTGGACGGGTATTTACAGGGACGGCGGGGGCAAATGGATGGAGGCACTTTGTGCCGAATTCACGGGCTTCGTCCAGGAATTAAGTGCATAGCAGGAAATACTTGAAGATAAATATCGGCCTGCTCCCAAGGCCGTAAGGAGAATACGATGACATCGACGATCAAGAACTGGGCCCTGTGGGGCACCGGACTGGGGACGGCTGCGCTGATTGCGAGCGCCTCGGTCTATCTCGATTTGCCGCAGGGAGCGAATGCCGCTCCTGCCTCGGCGGCGGCTCAGGCGCCGGCCGTTCCCGTGACGGTCGCCACCGTCGAGCCGCGCAACGTCACAACCTGGCAGGAATTCTCCGGCCGGTTGGAGGCTGTCGACCGCGTGCAGATCCGCCCGCGTGTCGCCGGCACGATCCTGGCCGTGCATTTCCGCGAAGGCGGATTGGTGAAGGCGGGCGATCCGCTCGTCACCATCGATCCGGAACCCTACCAGGCTGCGGTCGCGCAGGCCGAAGGGCAGGTGGGGTCCGCTGAAGCCAGGGTCGAGCTCGCCACGACGGAACTCGATCGCGGCCGGAACCTGGCGGCCAAGAATACCATCTCGCAGAGCGACCTGGCCCAGCGCCAGAGCACCCGCAGCGAAGCGCTCGCCAATCTTCAGTCCGCCAAGGCGGCGTTGAAAGTGGCGCAGCTCAATCTCGGTTATACCGAGATCCGGGCGCCGATCTCCGGCCGGGTGGGCAAGCTGGAAATCACCGTCGGCAATCTCGTGGCGGCAGGCTCCGAGGCTGCTGCGCTGACGACGCTGGTGTCCAGCGATCCGATCTACGCAAGCTTCGACGCCAGCGAAGAGCTGGTTGCGAGGACGCTGGCGCAGCTTCCGGTCGAGAACGGCATTCCGGCCATCGACCATGTGCCGGTGGAGGTTCGCACGCTTGCGGACAACGGCTCGCCGATCCTCGGCACGCTGCAGCTCATCGACAACGAGGTGAATGCCTCCAGCGGCACGATCCGCGTGCGTGCGGTCTTCGGCAATCCGGGCGGCAAGCTGATCCCGGGCCAGTTCGTGCGGGTGCGCATGGGCCAACCGAAGGCGGAAGATCATCTGATGGTCAGTGAAAAGGCTGTCGGCACCGACCAGGACAAGAAGTTCGTCTTCGTCGTCGATGCCAACAATACCGTGGCGTACCGGCAGGTGGAGCTCGGGACGGCGGTTGACGGTCTCAGGATCGTCGAGAAAGGCCTGAACCCGGGCGACCGGATCGTCGTCAACGGCTTGCAGCGCATCCGTCCCGGTGCGGTCGTCCAGCCGCAGGACGAAGCGAAGGTCGCGACCAACTAATCCCGCTGACCGGCACCCGCCGGTCCGCTTCCGAGACATGACCGCCTTTGTCGCCTGCAGCCTCCCGGCTGCGGGACGGGCGCTTTCCGTTTCTTGTTAACCCCGGAGAGAGGGCTTTGACATGAATATCTCCAGATTTTTCGTCGACAGGCCGGTGTTCGCCGCCGTGTTGTCGATCCTGATCGTGGTCGCCGGCCTGATAGGCATGCGCGCCCTTCCGATTTCCGAATATCCCGAAGTCGTGCCGCCTTCGGTGGTCGTGCGCGCCACCTATCCCGGCGCCAATCCCACGGTCATCGCCGAGACTGTCGCCACGCCGCTCGAAGAGCAGATCAACGGTGTCGAGGACATGCTCTATATGTCGAGCCAGGCGACCTCCGACGGTGTGCTGACGCTCACCGTCACCTTCAAGCTTGGCACCGATCCCGACAAGGCGCAGCAGCTGGTGCAGAACCGCGTGTCGCAGGCCGAACCGCGCCTTCCGACGGAAGTCCGGTCGCTGGGCATCACGACGGTCAAGAGCTCACCCGACTTCATCATGGTGGTGAACCTCGTCTCCACGACAGACAGCTATGACATCACCTACCTGCGCAACTATGCGACGCTCAACGTCAAGGATCGGCTGGCGCGCCTCGAAGGTGTCGGCCAGGTCCAGGTCTTCGGCGCCGGCGACTATTCGATGCGCGTCTGGATCGATCCCCAGAAGGCGGCCGAGCATTCGCTTGCGGCATCGGATATCAGCAACGCGATCCGCTCCCAGAACGTCCAGGCCGCGGCCGGCATCATCGGCGCTTCGCCCAGCGTTCCGGGCGTGAACCTCCAGCTCAACGTCAATGCCCAGGGCCGTCTCCAGACACCCGAGGAATTCGGCAACATCATCGTCAAGAGCGGTGCGAACGGCGAGATCACGCGGCTGCGCGACGTCGCCCGCATCGAACTCGGCGCCGCCGACTACACCCTGCGCTCGCTGCTCGACGGCCAGCCGGCTGTCGCCGTGGCAGTCCTGCAGGCGCCCGGTTCCAACGCGATCGAAATCGCGGACAATGTGCACGCGACCATGGACGAGCTGCAAAAGGCCATGCCGACGGGCGTGAAATACGAGATCGTCTACGATACGACGAAGTTCGTGCGCTCCTCGATCGAGAAGGTCGTCGACACGCTGCTCGAAGCGATCGCGCTCGTCGTCCTCGTCGTCATCCTCTTCCTCCAGACGTGGCGGGCTTCCATCATCCCGCTGATCGCGGTTCCCGTGTCGATCATCGGCACATTCGCGGTCATGTATGCCTTCGGTTTCTCGATCAACGCGCTGACGCTCTTCGGCCTCGTGCTGGCGATCGGTATCGTCGTCGACGATGCGATCGTCGTGGTGGAAAACGTGGAGCGTAATATCGAGAACGGCCTCAGTCCGCGTGACGCCACCTATCGCGCCATGAAGGAAGTCTCCGGGCCGATCATCGCGATCGCGCTGGTGCTGGTCGCGGTCTTCGTGCCGCTCGCCTTCATCAGTGGCCTGTCCGGGCAGTTCTACCGGCAGTTCGCATTGACGATCGCCATCTCGACGGTCATCTCGGCCGTCAACTCCCTGACGCTCTCGCCGGCGCTTGCGGCCCTTCTCCTGAAGGACCATCACGCGCCGAAGGACTGGCTGACGCGGTTCATGGATGCGATCTTCGGCTGGTTCTTCCGTGGCTTCAACCGGGCTTTCGGAGCGGCATCCAACGGCTATGGCCGCACCGTTGGCGGGCTCCTGTCGCGTAAAAGCCTGGTGATGGTCATCTATCTTGCCCTGGTCGGCCTGACCTACAGCATGTTCAATGCCGTGCCGGGCGGTTTCGTGCCGGCGCAGGACAAGCAGTATCTGATCGGTTTCGCCCAGCTTCCGGATGGCGCCACGCTCGACCGCACCGAGCAGGTCATCAAGCGCATGAGCGATATCGCCATGGAACAGCCGGGAGTCGAGCACGCCATCGCGTTCCCAGGCCTATCGATCAACGGCTTCACGATCGGTTCCAATGCGGGCATCGTCTTCGCGGTCCTCGACGATTTCGAAAATCGCAAGTCGCCGGAGCTTTCGGGGGGCGCCATCGCGATGGCGCTGAACCAGAAATATGCCGGCATCCAGGATGCGTTCATCGCCATGTTCCCGCCGCCGCCGGTCAACGGCCTCGGCCAGACGGGCGGTTTCAAGCTGCAGATCGAAGACCGCGCCGGTTTCGGCTACCCGACGCTCGACGAGACGACCAAGGCGGTCCTCGCCAAGGCCTATCAGACGCCGGAGCTTGCCGGCATCTTTTCGAGCTTCCAGATCAATGTGCCGCAGCTTTATGCCGACCTCGACCGCGCCAAGGCCGAACAGCTCGGCGTGTCGGTGACCGATGTCTTCGAAACGCTGCAGATCTATCTCGGCTCGCTCTATGTGAACGACTTCAACGCCTTCGGTCGTACCTACAGCGTGCGGGTTCAGGCGGATGCCAAGTTCCGGGCAAAACCGGAGGATATCGGTCAGTTGAAGGTGCGTTCGCAGTCCGGCCAGATGATTCCGCTTTCGGCTCTGCTGAAGGTGGATGCGCAGACAGGTCCGGAACGTACGACGCGCTACAACGGATTCCTCGCCGCCGACATCAATGGTGGCCCGGCGCCGGGATTCTCGTCGGGGCAGGCGCAGGCGGCGATCGAGAAGATCCTCGACGAAACCCTGCCTTCGGGCGTCGATTTCGAGTGGACCGACCTGACCTATCAGGAAATCCTGGCCGGTAATTCCAGCGTCGTCGTCTTCCCGCTGGCGCTGCTGCTCGTGTATCTCGTGCTTGCCGCGCAGTATGAAAGCCTGACCCTGCCGCTCGCGATCATCATGATCGTTCCGATGGGCGTCCTGGCCGCCTTGACCGGGGTCTGGTTCACCGGTGGAGACAACAACATCTTCACCCAAATCGGCCTTGTGGTGCTGGTGGGGCTTTCGGCGAAGAACGCGATCCTGATCGTGGAATTCGCCCGCGAGCTGGAATTCGAGGGACGGACGCCCTTCCAGGCCGCTGTGGAGGCAAGCCGGCTGCGCCTGCGGCCGATCCTGATGACCTCCATGGCCTTCATCATGGGTGTCGTGCCGCTTGTCTTCTCGACCGGTGCCGGTGCCGAGATGCGCGTCGCCATGGGTATCGCCGTCTTCTCCGGCATGATCGGGGTGACGTTCTTCGGCATCTTCATGACGCCGGTCTTCTACATGCTGGCACGTTTGCTTACCGGCAGCCGCCCTCTGCGGCAGCACGGTACGGAGGCTGCGCCCGCGCTCTCTCCAGCGGAGTAAGCCGACCTCCGGCCGCGCGGGCTCTTTCCACCGGGAGCCCGCGCGGCGATCTTTGTCCTACGCAATTCCGATGAAAGCCCTTCGGCGTCTTTCCCGGAATTGCTCTACAGCGCACCGCCGTCGATGACGATCGTCTGGGCCGTCATGGCGGCGGACGCGTCCGAAGCGAGGAAAAGGCAGGGGCCGACGAGATCCTCCGCCACCAGCACCCGTTTCAGGCATTGGCGGGCGATCATGGCGGCGATGCCTTCCTCCGTCAGCCACAGTTCCTTCTGCCGTTCCGTGACGATCATGCCGGGCAGGATGGCATTGACGCGGATATTTTCCACGCCGAGCTTGCCCGCAAGGCTTTTCGTCAGTCCGATGATACCGGCCTTGGCGGTCGTGTATGCCGGCATTTCGCCCATGTTGAGCAGGTAGGCGATCGAAGAGAAATTGACGATCGCGCCTCCGCCGGTCCTGCGCATATGCGGAACGGCTGCCTGGGCAACGAAGAACATCTGCTTCAGGTTGATTGCCTGAGCCCTGTCCCAATATTCCTCCGTCACCGCATCGAACTCATGCCGGTCGTCCCAGCCGGCATTGTTGACGAGCACGGACAGCGTGCCGAGCTTTTCCGCCGCTGCGTTCACGGCGACTTGCGTCTCGGCGGTATTGCGAAGGTCTGCCTTCAGGTAGACGACGGGGTAAGGGGAGCTGCCGGAGAGGCGCTCCACCAGGTCGAGGCTCGGTTTTTCGGCGATGTCGAGAAACGCGACCCTCGCCCCCTGCGCGGCGAAGCTTTCCACCAGCGCTGCTCCGATGCCCGAGCCCCCGCCGGTGATGAGCACGGCCCGATCCGCAAGATCCGCATGCCGGACGGGTATTTCAGTCAAGACATCCTCCCTTGCTCGTCCCCGATCGGCCAAGTTCTATCGCACCGGCGGGGGAAGACAAGGATAAGGCTGAAACTTGTTTCAACCGATTTGCATTGGAGCGCCGTCAAGGCTAATCGAAGAGGCGGCTCCGCCGCATGGCGCGTCGGAGAAAACGACGAAGGAACCGCTCCCTGTGTCTTTCCCTGCCGCCAAATCGCTTCTGCTTCCCCAAAACGCCTATTCGGCCTTCCTGTTCGACATGGATGGGACGATCCTGAATTCGATCGCCGCAGCAGAGCGGGTCTGGGGCCGCTGGGCGGCGGCGCAAGGGCTCGATGTCGAGGCTTTCCTGCCGACCATGCACGGCAAGCGCGGCGTCGATACGATCACCGCGCTCAATCTTCCGGGCGTCGATCCGCTGGTCGAAGCCGAAAAGATCCTGCGCGGGGAGATCGAGGACGTGGAGGGCGTCGTGCCCATTCCCGGTGCGGTGGAGTTCCTTTCCGCCCTGCCGCCGGAGCGATGGGCGATCGTCACGTCGTCCCCGATCGATCTGGCGAAGCGCCGGCTCCGGGCGGCCGGCATTCCGGAGCCGCGGCATATGGTTACCGCAGAGGATGTTACGATCGGCAAGCCGAATCCCCAGGGCTATATCCTGGGCTCGGAACGGCTCGGCGCCCGTCCGTCCGAGGTTCTCGTTTTCGAGGATGTGCTCGCGGGCATCCAGGCAGGCGAGGCAGCCGGGGCCGATGTGGTGGTGATCACTGCAACCCACTCCCATGAGATCGAAACCGGACATCCAAGGATACCGGGCTATCTGGATGTCATTCCGCATGTCGGAGAGGACGGCCGGCTTTCCGTGCGCCTGAGAGCCTGACCCGGGGGCGTCAGGCAAGGTGCTCTTCGATGTCCGGTTGGTCGCAGGATCAACGCGTTCAGGTCGATATGGCGGAACATCTCGCACCGCGCTCGGGAATATGCACATTTTCGTGATAATATTGCATTCGGTGCAATTATTTACTAAATGCGGGAAAAGTTGGGGGCGCCAAGCGGTTCAATCAGCCTGTCGGCGAGCGGCATTTTTTGAAAGCGGAGGTTTTATGCCTTGGAATTGCCATGCAGGCTGTAAAGGTCGACAAGATGCCCGATCGCATTTTCAGACCAGTGAGTCTCTGACCATGACAGCAGATGCTGCGTTTTCCGACTTCCTTCATTTTTTCCGTTCCTGGATCAGCAATCCCATGCGCGTCGCGGCAGTCGCGCCGTCCGGCGACTCGCTTGCGCGGCTGATGACGCGGGAGATCGGACCGGTTGATGGCCCGATCATCGAGCTTGGACCGGGTACCGGCGTCTTCACCCGGGCGCTCCTGGCGCGCAACGTGGCCGAGGCCGACCTCACTCTGATCGAGTACGGCCCGGAATTCGTCCCCGGCCTGCAAAGGCGCTTTCCGCAGGCGCGGGTGCTGCAGATGGATGCGGCCAAGCTCGCCCATGCCAATCTGTTCGACGGCGAAGTCGTCGGCGCCGTTGTCAGCGGCCTGCCGCTGCTTTCCATGTCTCCGCGCAAGATAACCGCGATCCTTGCCGGTACCTTCACCTATATCCGCCCGGGCGGCGCCTTCTATCAGTTCACCTATGGGCCGCGTTGTCCGGTGCCTCGGCCGATCCTCGACCGGCTCGGCCTCAAGGCCACGCGCGTCGGCAGCACGGTTCGCAACCTGCCGCCGGCCAGCGTCTACCGCATTTCCCGTCGCAAGCCGCTGGACCTGACGCGCGAACGTCCCAAATATCAGGCCGAGATGCCGGCCGGCCCGATCCCGGGCGGCGATCAGATGGGCGATTGAGCGAAATCGGATGGAATGACGAAGACGAAAAGCAAGGAGCCGGAGGGCCGGCGCGAACGCAAACGTCGGCAGACCCGCGAAAAGATTGAGGAAGCGGCAATAGGCCTGTTTCTGGAAAAGGGATTCGAGGCGACGACGATCGAAGACATCGCCGAGCGCGCGGATATCTCCAAGCGTAGCTTCTTCGATTATTTCCCGACCAAGGAAGAGGTCGTTTTTGCCTGGCAGGATGGCTTTGCGGGGCATCTGATGGCGGCGATCGCCTCCCGGCCGATCGATGAACCGGCGGTCAAGACCGTGCAATACGGTTTGGTCAGTGCGGTCGTTCTGGCCGCTGACGAGAGAGCGCTGAGATTGGGCGAACTGATCCGGCGCACGCCCGTGCTCAGCGCCCGGGATCAGTTCAAATATGCCAAGCTGGAAGCAAAGCTCACGGAAGCGCTGAGCGCCCGCTGCGGTAACGACAAGCAGTCTCGCGACCGCATGCGGCTTCTGGCTGCCGTGGTGGTGGGAGCGTTGCGGGTGGGCGGCGAACGCTGGGCGGAACAGCCCCCCGGTGTTTCGCTCGAAACCTTCGCACACTGGTTCTTTGGCGATTTCTGGAAGACCCTGGCCGAATTCGGCAGCGAAGGGCGGTGAACGGGAGCCTTTCGAGCTTCAAGCCTGAAGGGCTTAGACGACGCTGATCGTCGCGGCGGCCAGCACCAGATAGCGTATGCCCTTGCCTATGAAGACGAGGATCAGGAAGACCGGCAGGGGTTCCTTCAGGACGCCGGCCGCGACCGTCACCGCGTCGCCGCCGATTGGCAGCCAGCTGAGCAGCAGCGACCACTTGCCGTATTTCCGATACCAGACCTGCGCCCGGTCGAGTTTCTCCTGCGTTACGGGAAACCAGCGGCTGTCGCGGAACTGTTCGATGCCGCGGCCGATGAACCAGTTGACCGCCGCCCCCAGTGTATTGCCCACGGATGCCACGAGAAGAAGGCCGGCGAGCGAGTAGCGATCCGTCAGGATCAGCCCGACGAGGATCGCTTCCGATTGCATCGGAAAGATCGTCGCGGCGACGAAGGCTGCGGAAAAGAGGCCGGCATAGGCGGCGAAATCGAACATGATCGGTGCCGGATGAAAGGAATGAAAAAGGGCGGATGACAATCCGCCCTTCGAGTTTGTCGGCGCCAGGCTCAGGCCTGTTTGGTGCGTTCGCCGTCCTCGATGGCAGTTTCGCCGGCCACTTCGGCCTGATGGGCACGATGGCGCGTGCGCCAGTCGCCGAGGAAGAGCAGGATCGGAGCCGCGATGAAGACGGACGAAAGCGCCGCGACCGCGATACCGAAGACCATCGGCACGGCGAAGCTCTCGACCGCGCTGCCGCCCCAGATCGCCATCGGCAGCATGGCGAGGAAGGCGGTTGCCGAGGTGTAGAGGCTTCGGGCGAGCGTCTCGTTGATCGACAGGTCGATCACGTCGCGCAGCGACATCTTCTTGTAGATGCGCATGTTCTCGCGCATGCGGTCGTAGACGACGACCTTGTCGTTCACCGAGTAGCCGACGAGCGTGAGCAGGGCGGCGATGGCCGTGAGGTTGAAGTCGAGGCCGGTGATGGCGAAGAAGCCGATCGTCTTGGTCACGTCGAGCACCAGCGTAGCGATGGCGCCGACCGCGAAGGGCCATTCGAACCGCGCCCAGATGTAGATCATCATGGCGATGGAGGCGAGGAAGACCGACAGGAAGCCTGCGGTCGCAAGCTCGCCCGAAACCTTCGGGCCGACGACTTCGGTTCGTTCCACCTTGGCGGTGTTGTCGATCTTGACCACTTCGGCCTTCAGCTTCTCGACGGCTTCGGTCTGGGCCTGCTCGCCGCCGGGCTGGCGTTCCACACGAACGAGGACACGGTTGTTGCCGCCGAATTCCTGTAACGCCACTTCGCCGAGGCCGAGTTCGTTGAGGCCGGAACGGAAGCTCGCCAGATCGGCCTCGTGCGCCGTGGTGACTTCCATCTGGATGCCGCCGCGGAAGTCGACGCCATAGTTGAGGCCCGGCGTGAAGAACAGCACAACCGAGGCGATCGACAGGATGACAGAGACGCCGATACCCACGAAACGGCCTTTCATGAAGGCGATGCGGGTGCCGTCCGGCACGAGGTTGATCGGCAGCAGCGGCTTGATGTCGATCTTCTTCAGCTTCTTGCGGGCAGTGATGAAGATCATCGCGACGCGGACGACGGATACGGCCGTGAACATCGAGATCATGATGCCGAGGCCCATGGTGACGGCAAAGCCGCGGACCGGGCCCGAGCCGAACCAGAAAAGCAGCACGGTTGCGATAAGGCTCGTGACGTTACTGTCGACAATGGTCGAATAGGCGCGCTGAAAGCCCGCGTCGATCGCCGCGAAGGCGCTTTTGCCCTTGCGGGTTTCTTCCTTGATGCGCTCGTTGATGAGAACGTTGGCGTCCACGGCAAGGCCGATACCGAGGACGACACCGGCGATGCCGGGCAGGGTCAGCGTCGAGCCGATCAGCGTCAGGCCCGCGAAAGTCAGGATGACGTTGATGAGCAGCGCGGTGTTGGCGAGGATGCCCCATGCGCCGTAGAGGAAGAACATGAAGCCGACGACCAGGCCGAAACCGATGATGCCGGTGAATATGCCCATTTCGATGGCGTCCGAACCAAGGTCTGCGCCGACGGTGCGCTCTTCGATGACCGTCAGCTTGGCGGGCAGGGCGCCGGCGCGCAGCAGGGCCGAAAGCGTGTTGGCTTCCTGAACGGAGAAGCCCCCGGAAATCTGGCCGGAGCCGCCGGTGATCGGCGTGCGGATGACCGGCGCGCTGAGGACCTTGTTGTCGAGCACGATCGCGAACGGGCGTCCGACATTCTGCTGGGTGATCTGGGCGAAGCGGTTCGCGCCGGCCGAATCGAAACGGAAGTTGACGACCGGTTCGTTGGTCTGCTGATCGAAGGCGGCGCGGGCATCCGTGAGGCGGTCGCCGGACAGTTCGACGCGGTCAAGGACGGGATACTGGTTGCCGCGCTCGTCGGAAAGCATGGTGACGCCCGGCTCTCCCTGCTGGCCGAGAAGATGGAAGCTCATCTTGGCGGTGGAGCCGAGCAGCTGGCGCAGGCGCGACGGGTCCTGTTCGCCCGGAAGCTGGACGAGGACGCGGTCGGAGCCGACGCGCTGGATCGTCGGTTCGGCGACACCCACCTGGTCGACACGCTGGCGGATGATCTCAAGGCTCTGCTCGACGGCGGCGCTGATATGGGAGTTGATGCCGGCCTCGGTCTGGCCGATCGAGATGGTATTGTCGGAAGGCGTCGTGATCGAAAGATCGCTGCCGCCGACGGTCGTGCCGAACCCGACCGGATTGGCGAGCGTCTGCAGTTCGGTGACGGCTGCATCACGCTGGGCGGGATCGCGAAGCGCAACGGTGATCGTATCGCCCGAGCGGCGGATCGCGGAGGTGTTGATGTTCTTGTCGCGCAGCACGCGGCGGGAGTCCTGCAGCAGGCTCTGGACGCGTTCGTTGATCAGGTCGGCGCGGTCGACCTCAAGCACGAGGTGCGAACCGCCGCGCAGGTCGAGGCCGAGCGAGACGCGGCTATGCGGCAGCCATGAAGGGAGGCGGTCGAGCGTCGACTGCGGGATGACGTTCGGCAACGCCACCAGAACGCCGATCAAGATGATGAGAGCATAGCTCGCCACCAACCACGGGGAATTTCTCATGTTTCTAATCCTGCTGAGCCCGCGTCCCGCTTCCGGGCGGTGAGGGGCGAGAATGCTTCAAGTCGTCAGTGCGCCAGGGGGCGCGATATTCTCAAGCGCGGGCGGGCGGCGCGCGTGGCCGGGAACCCGGCCAGAACGGAAGGGTTTTCAGTCCGGCGGAAACTCCCGGCGTGATCGCCGAAGCATAACGTGGAAAGGCGATCTCGATGGCGTGCGGGACGGGGGCGTCGCCGTCACTTGCCGAATGGGTCCCAGATCCGTCCTTCCGATCGGCGGCCGCGACCGCCCGGAGCGGTTCCCGCTTGGACAGGTGCGGGGTATCGCCATTCCTGTCGGCGGACTGGATGCCACGCGGAGACTGCACGTCCTTGACGACGCCAGAGAACAGGCCGAAAAGCGCGGCGATCAGGAGCGCTGCGGCAAAAACCGGCCACCGCGAAAGGAGGCTATCCTCGTCGCGTTCGCTTTTCATCCGCTTGTCCGGCGGAAATAGCGCCATCCGCATCAGCTCCGGAGCGTTCCAAAAATTTCCGAAGGCATTGCTTCGAAAGGGATGCCGCCTTCTAAAGGAGAGCCTTGAGGCGGTCAATCTCCAGCAAGGTTTCGCCCTCTTCCTTAAGAATGGACCAGGATTGCGGCGGTATTGAAAACGCCCGCGGCATTCCAGCCGGAAATCGGCCGGCGCGCTACTATTTGTGGATCGGGTCCTTCCACAGGACCTCTTCTGGCTTTTCCACGGGTTCGATATCCAGGTTCACCACCACCGGCTCCTGGCCCGAGCGGACGAGCACGCATTCCAGCGTCTTGTCGCGGCTGGCGTTGATTTCCTGATGCGGGACATAGGGCGGGACGTAGATGAAATCGCCCGGACCGGCTTCGGCCACGAATTCCAGATTGTCGCCCCAGCGCATGCGCGCCCTGCCTTTCACCACGTAGATGATGCTTTCCAGATCGCCGTGATGATGGGCGCCGGTCTTGGCATTGGCATGGATCGTCACCGTCCCGGCCCAGATCTTTTCAGCGCCGGCCCGGGCCTGGTTGATCGCCGTCGCGCGATTCATGCCGGGCGTCTGGGCCGTGTTCGGATCGAGCGAATTGCCGGGAATGACCTTTACGCCGTGCTCCCGCCAGTCGACGTTGGAATGGCCGGAGGAATGGCCGTCAGGGCCGTGGTGATTGTCGTCGTGATCGTGGCTCAAGATCGGCTCTCGTTGATTGGGACGGGGCTCACCAACTCTCGCGAGAAGGGGGTCCGCGAGCCCCTAACCGGCTTCATGCCGGCTAGGCGCACGTAGCTTCGCTTCAGGAACATGTTCAATGGGAACATGGCAAAAGTCAAAGAACTTGGTGACGAAAAGCTAACTCGCCGTCCCAGATCGGAACATCGACAGGTAGACCGGCCGGCTTTCATGCAGCCTGCAGGAGGGGCAATATCTCCAGGATGCCGTGGTAGATCATGCTGGCGGTGACATAGACGATGACGGCGAGGCCGACATAGGCGATCCAGCGGAAACGGTGCAGCAGATTGGCGACCAGATTGGCGGCAAGCCCCATCAGCGCGATCGACAGGACGAGGCCGATGATCAGGACGCTGGTATGTTCTCTCGCCGCGCCCGCGACGGCAAGGACGTTGTCGAGAGACATGGAGACGTCGGCCACGACGATCTGCGTCGCCGCCTGGGCGAAGGTCTTCTGCTTGGCGTTCGGCTCGGCCGATTGTGCGTCCGGTGACGCATGCTCCGCCGTGTTTTCCGCCGAGCGCAGCTCCTTCCACATGTTCCAGCAGACCCAGGCGAGAAGCAGCCCGCCGAGAAGCTGAAGGCCGACGATGCCGAGGAGATAGGCGGTCGCGGTGGCGAAGGTGATGCGCAATATCGTGGCTGCGATGATGCCGACGAGGATCGCTTTCTTCCGCAGATGGGCCGGAAGGCCGGCGGCTGCCATTCCGATGACGATCGCATTGTCGCCCGCCAGAACCAGATCGATGGCGATGACCTGAAGAAGCGCCGCTAGTCCGGCGGCCGTAAAGATTTCCATGATGAGATGAACCTGAGACTCGGGAAGACTTGGAATTTCCTTTTAGTAACATTTTGGCGCGAATTGGTACCTTAGATTTCAATGCGGTTTTCACGCCCGGCGCAGGTTCCCGTCGGCCAACTGTTTTCTCTCGACCGACACGGCTTGCCGCGGCCTCGGCCCTTGCCTATATGGCCGCCCACAAACGGGCGCTTCTTTTGAAGAAATTCGCTGGACGATCCGCAGGGAGATTTTTATGCCCCAGAATGCCGTTGTCCTCATCGTCGAGGACGAGCCGCTGATCCGGTTCACCACTCTCGATGCGCTGGAAGAGGTCGGGCACATCGTGCTGGAGGCCGCCAATGCCGACGAAGCGATGGTGCTTTTCCGCAACCGGTCCGATGTCGATATCGTCTTTACGGATGTCGACATGGCGGGTTCGATGGACGGCATACAGCTTGCGCGGCGCATCCGCGCCATCCGGCCGAGCATCGGCATCATCATCACGTCCGGCGTGGTGAACCTCGATCCCATGCTGCTGCCGGCCAATACCGTCTTCCTGCCGAAACCCTATCAGCGCGACCGGCTTCTCTCGTCGATCCATGAGCTTTTGCCCTGAGTTCCGGCAATCGCTTTGCGGAACCCGGGTGGCCGGCTCCCGGTTATCCCTGCCTGAGCGGAGCTGTTGGCGAGCCGGCGTGAAAATGTCTTTACTCCGTGCCAATCTCTAGTAACTTGATCGAGATTGAAGCGACTGCCGGGACATGCATCTGGTTGGTTCCGGTGGCTCCAAGGCAACCCTTTCGCCCAATGCTCAAGAACGGACGAGGAGTGTGTGCTTGATGACCTATGATGTCGCCATCGTCGGTTCCGGTTTTTCCGCAATCGCCCTCACCATCAACCTCCTGCGCTTCCTGCCGTCCTCTGCGTCGATCGCCGTGGTCGGCGACGATCCCGGTTTTGGCCGGGGCACGGCCTATCGGACGGAATTCTATCTGCATCGCCTCAACGTGCCGGCTGCGCGCATGAGTGTCTTTCCCGACCGGCCGGACGATTTCGTGGAATGGCTGCGGCAGCAGGGCAGGGCGGTCTTCGCCGAGGATTTTGCCTCGCGGGGCGACTACGGCCTTTATCTTCGCGACACGCTGGCTTCGCTCCTGCGGCCGCGGGAACGGCGGGCGCATGTGGATTTCATCAAGGCCAAGGCGACAGCCTGCGTCGAGTGCGAGCACGACGGGCTTGTCTTCTGTCTCGACAATACCGGCGAGTTGAAGGCCCGTAACATCATCCTCGCTCTCGGCGTGGGCAATGCCGACCTGCCACTGCCCAAGGATCGCATCGACGGCGATATCCATTCGCGTATTGTCGAGAACCCCTGGCGGCTTGGATGGCTTTCCCGTGTCGGGCGCAGGGATGAGATCTGTGTTTTCGGCTCCGGCCTGACGATGATCGATCAGGTTCTGTCATTGCGTGCCCAGGGGCATCGGGGGCGTATCCACGTCCTGTCACGTCGCGGACTGGTGCCGCATCCGCATCCGTCACGGCGTGCCGCGCCCGTGCCGCCGGAACTGCCGGAAAGCCGCGAGATCAGCGCCTTGCTCGGCGCCCTGCGCCGGCAGGTGAAGAACGGCGCCGACTGGCGCGGAGTCGTCGACGGATTGAGGCCTCAGACCCAGGCGCTCTGGCAAAGCCTCGGCAAGGAGCAACGCTCCCGTTTTCTCCGGCATGCGTTCGCATGGTGGAACATCCACCGCCACCGCATCGCGCCGGAGGTGTTCACGCGTTTCGAGGCCTTGCTGAAGGACGGCACGGTGACGGTGCATGCCGGCTACCTGAAGTCGATCGAAAGCGATGCCGACGGTGCGAACATCCGCTACCGCCGGCGAGGAACTCAGGATATCGCCGCTTTCCATGCGGACTGGATCGTCAACTGTACCGGCATGGAGCGCGCCGGGATAGGTCATTCGCCCCTGCTGCAGGCGATGCGCGACCGGAAGATGATCGTGATGGACGAGCTTGGCCTCGGCATCCGCGTAGATCCGCAATCGCGCGTCATCGACCCCGACGGCAAGCCGCAGCCGGGGCTTTTTGCAGCCGGCGCCCTGACGGCGGGCCAGTTCTGGGAAATCACCGCCGTGCCGGACATCCGCGTCCAGGCCATGGCGCTGGCCGAGACCATAGCGGCAAAGATCGCGCAGACGACGCCACGGCCCGCCCGTATCGCGTAATCGGCTGCGGACCTAGCATGATTTTCTCCCGGCCGGGCATCTGCGGCAGGTTCCTTGCTTTCATGTCGGGCCATCGGCGGTAATCTGATGCAAGTCATTGCGCAGAAAGGAATTTTCCATGTCCTTCAAACTCGTCGGTCTCGCTGGCAGCTATAACCGCCCTTCCAGGACTTTTGCGCTTGTCGATCATATCGCCAGGATCGCTGCCGATCGCTATGGGTTCGAGCCTCGTGTCCACGATCTGGCCGATGTGGGACCGTCGCTCGGACAGGCGCAGCGTCAAGGCGATCTTGACGAGGCGGCCGCCGGAGTTCTGGCCGACGTGGTGGACGCGGATTTCCTGATCGTCGGGTCACCCACCTACAAGGGAAGCTATCCGGGTCTCTTCAAGCATTTCATCGATCTCATCGATCCCGAGCAGCTTCGCGCCAAGCCGATCCTGATCACCGCGACCGGGGGCGGCGATCGCCATGCGCTGATGGTGGAGCACCAGCTCCGGCCGCTCTTCGGGTTCTTCATGGCCCATACGCTTCCGACGGCCGTCTACGCTTCCGACCGGGATTTTTCCGATTATCGCATCGTCTCGGAAGCGCTTTTGCAGAGGATCGGATTTGCGGTCGATGAACTTGCCGCCTTCTTCCCCGCCCGCGAACTGGCTGCCGCCGAATAGCTTTACTTTCAGCCGCTTTGCCGGCATCAATGCCCGCGTTTCTGGACAGGACGGAGAACGGGCATGGCGCTTGAGGATGATATCGCAAAGATCGCCGAGCAGGAAAAAGCGCTCGTTTTCGATCGTTTCGACCTGACCACCGCATGGGACCTCGGATCGTTGCTCCGTCATATGGCGGTCGAACGGGGGCTTGGCGTTGCAATCGACGTCCGGCTGCATTCCATGCCCGCCTTCCATGCGGCGCTGCCGGGCACCTCCGCGGACAACGAGGGCTGGGTGCGCCGCAAGCGCAATCTGGTGCTGCGTTTCTTCCAGTCGAGTTATGCGATCGGCCGCAAGCTTGCCCAACTGGAGGCGACCGTCGAGGAAAAATACGGCCTTTCCTTCGCCGACTATGCCGCCCATGGCGGCAGCTTTCCGATCAATGTGGCAGGTGTCGGCTGCATCGGTGCGGTCACCGTTTCCGGCCTGCCGCAACGCGAGGATCATAATCTTGTCGTGGAGGCCCTTGCCCGGATGCTCGGCAAGGATATTTCCATCCTTCGTCTCGATTGAGGAGACAGGCCATGGCACAGACGAATGTGAAAACCCCTGAAGAGGTATTTGCGTTCTGGTTCAAGGAACTGACGCGCAAGGAATGGTTCGAGAAGAACGAAGCGCTGGACGAAGCCATGCGCCGGCATTTTGCTCCGACGCATCTTTCGCTCGCCCGCGGGGAATTCGATGTCTGGCGTTCATCGCCGCAGGCCAGGCTCGCTGCGGTCATCGTGCTCGATCAGTTTTCACGCAACATCTACCGCAATACGGCGCTTGCTTTCGCCACCGACTGGCTGGCGCTGAGGGAGGCGAAGCTCGCGGTCGAGGCGGGAGCCGACATGGCGGTTCCGCCGGAGCAGCGCTGTTTCTTCTATCTGCCCTTCGAGCACGCGGAGAACCTTGCGGAACAGGATCGTTCGGTTGAGCTGTTCGCGCTGCTCGGGGATGCGGAATATCTGGATTATGCAGAGCGTCACCGGGCGGTGATCCGGGTATTTGGCCGTTTCCCGCATCGCAACGCGCTGGTGGGCCGGGATTCGACGCCCGCCGAGCTCGAATATCTCTCCAGGCCCGGCGCCGGGTTCTGACCAGCAGAGTTCCGGTAAAGTGTGAGCGGTTTTCTGGTGAAATCCCGCCCGCACTTCCGATATCGATCAGTTTGGGAGCTTGGGACGATCCCAGGCCCGATCGTCCTGATCTAGCGCCGGATCGCCCGGCCTACCGCAATCAGGATGCAGGCGCCGACGAAACCGGCGATCAGGTAGCCGATCCAGCCGCCGAGGACGACGCCGAAGACGCCCAGGATCGCATTCGCGAGGATGGCGCCGACGATGCCGAGGACGATGTTCATGAGGATGCCCATATTGCTCTTCATGAACTGTTCGGCGAGCCAACCCGCAATACCGCCGATGATGATGGCTGCGATCCAGCCAATGCCTGCACTTTCCATAAAAATACCCTCCTGCCTGTTATTGGCGAATGGTAACGCGCGGAAATGTTCCAGGTTCCGCAGATTGTTCCAATTCCCCGGGGGCGAGCGGCCAAGCTTCCTTTTCTTCGCCTTGAAGTCTCTCTATTTTGCCCCGCGAATCCGATCGAAAGACAAAGAGCAGACACTTGGCACAACCTTCCACGACCGGCCCTTCGGCGATTTTGCGCGTCGCCCGCGCGGCTTTTGCGGCATTTCTGATCGCGGTCGTCACCGCGCCGTTCTGCTTCCCGCCATCGGCTGCCGCGCAAACGCCGCAGCAGGCCCAGACGCAGCCCGGGGCCGATGTCACCGTCGACTCCATCAATGCGGACATGCGGGGCAAGCTCGAGACGATCCGCCGGCAGCTCGAGACTTTCCGGGCCAGGGTTCAGGATGACGCTCACGACGACGCGCGCCTGGCGGAAATCAGGGGACAGGCGGAAGAGATCGTCGAGGAAATGCGCGCGGCGTCGGATGCGATGCGGGTCCGCGTCGAGCAGATCCAGGCGCGGCTTGCCAGCCTCGGCGAGCCGCCTGCCTCCGGCCAGCCGTCCGAGGCGCCGGCCGTGACCGAGGAGCGCAGCCGGCTGGCCAATGAGCGATCCCAGCTCAACATCATCGTCGATGACGCCAACAATCTGTCGAACAGCGCGACGCAGCTTGCCAATTCCATCACCAACCTGCGCCGCGCGCTTTTTGCCCAGACGTTGTTCCGCCACACGGAGCTTTCGGGCGATCTGTTCGCGGAGGCGGGAGACGCTTTTGTCGCGGAGCTGCGCAATTTCGGCTCGACCTTCGGAAGCTGGATCAGTTTCGTCTGGAAATTCAAGAAGCTGCCGCTGCTGGGCGCGATTGCGCTGTCGCTTGTTGCGGGGATGCTCTTCCTTTCAGGCGGCTACCGGCTGTTCGGCCGTTTCATCCGGCGAAACGGGGCGGAGACGCCTTCCTATATCCGGCGGCTTTCCGTCGCGTTCTGGTCGACCGTCATCCAGACGATGTCGCTTGCAGCCTTTCTCGCCGCATCGTTCCTCTTCCTCGACGGGTTCAACGTGCTCCGGCCGGACGTTTCGGTGATCGTCGCGACCTTTTTCGGCTTCGTCTGGTTCGTCTATTTTGTCTGGAAGCTCACTTATGGCGTTCTGGCCCCCGGCGAACCCCAATGGCGACTGGTTCGCAATACCAATCGCGGCGCGCGGCTTCTCACCGTGGCAGTGCTCACCATGGCGGTCGTCAACGGGCTTGACTACCTGCTCGGCGCAATCAGCGAGGCGTTGAGTTCTCCACTCGTGCTCACCATCGTCAAGAGCCTGCTTGCCTCGGTCATCATCGGCCTGATCCTGATCGCCATATCCTTCGTCAAGCCGCGGCTTGACGAAGGAGAGGACCCGGACGGGCCCGGGCATGAATGGCCGCGTTTCTTCCCCCTTTTGCTGCGGGTCATGGGCGGCCTGCTCATCTTGTCCGTCGTGACCGGTTACGTGGGGCTGGCGCGTTTTGCCGCGACCCAGATCGTCCTGACCGGTGCGGTGGTCGTCCTCATCTATGTCGGCCTCCTGTCCGGCAAGGCGATCTCCAAACAGGGCGCATTCACGGCCACGGCCGCGGGACGCAGGCTGGCCGAACGCTTCAACTTCAACGAGGTGGCGCTCGATCAGGCGGGGCTCGTCGCCGGACTTGGCATCTACGCTTTCGCGCTGCTGTTCGGCATTCCGCTGATCCTGCTCACCTGGGGGTTCCAGGTCGCCGATATCGAAGGCTGGATCTACCGTTTCTTCACGGAGATCCGCATCGGCAACATCTCGATCTCGATCGTTGGCATCCTCGGCGGCGTCCTGCTCTTCGGCATCGGGTTCATCGTCACCCGCTGGGTGCAGAAATGGATCGACGGCAATGTGCTGGCCCGCAGCCAGGTCGATATCGGCGTGCGAAACTCGGTCAAGACCGGCATCGGCTATCTCGGCGTCGGGCTTGCGGTGCTTGTCGGCGTGTCGGCGGCCGGCATCGACCTGTCGAGCTTCGCGCTGGTTGCCTCGGCGCTTTCTGTCGGCATCGGTTTCGGCCTGCAGAACATCGTGTCGAACTTCGTGTCCGGCCTGATCCTTCTGGTCGAGCGGCCGTTCAAGGTCGGCGACCATGTGGTGACGGGCACGACCGAGGGCATCGTCAAGCGTATTTCGGTTCGTGCCACCGAAATCGAAACGTTCCGCAAGCAGGCGATCATCGTGCCGAATTCCGAGCTCATCAACTCGCCGGTGGGTAACTGGACGCACCGGAATCGCATCCAGAGATCCGAGGTGCCGGTGTCCGTCAGCTACGATACGGACCCGCAGAGGGTGATCGACATCCTCCTCGAACTCGTGGAGCAGGTGCCCGAAGTGCTGCGCAATCCCGAACCGCATGTGGAATTCCTGAGCTTTGGACCTTCGTCCCTGAATTTCGAGCTGCGTTTCCACCTGCCGGACATGGGCGAAGGGCTGAGAATCCGCAACAACCTCAGGATCGCCATTCTGAAGCGGTTCCGCGACGAGGGGATCGAAATTCCATTCCCGCAGCAGGAGATCGTCTTCCATCGCGGCAAGCCCGTGTCGCCGGAGGAGGAGGGCGACGTCAGAGGAGGGGCCTGATCCGGCTCCTCCGTTCTCCGGCCCCGAGTGGAATGCGCGTCGTCGCGGTCGGGCTCCCGGCATGTCGTAATCAGGCGTTTGGGCCGCCGGCCGGAATTGCATAGTCCCCTAAAGTTTTCGTCAAGGTCATACGAGGCCGAAGAGGGGTTCAATCCATGAAGACACATGCACGGGCGGTGGTGATCGGCGGCGGCGTGGTCGGCGTCTCGACGCTTTATCATCTGGCAAAAAAAGGCTGGAGCGACGTGGTTCTCATCGAGCGAAAGGAGTTGACCTCCGGCTCGACCTGGCACGCTGCGGGCCTCCTGCCGCTCTTCAACCTGTCCTATTCGGTAGGCCAGCTTCACAAATACTCGGTCCGCTTCTACCAGGAACTTCAGAAGGAAACCGGCATGAATGTCGGTTTTTCGAATGTCAGCAATATCCGCCTGGCCCGCACCAAGGACCGCTGGGACGAATACATGTACTACGCCGGCATCGCCGAGACGATCGGCGTGAAGGTCAATATCCTGACGCCGGAGCAACTGAAGGCAGTCTGGCCGCTCTGCGAAACCGACGGCATCCTGGGAGCGATACAGCATCCCGACGACGGATATATCCAGCCTGCGGATCTGACGCAGGCGCTCGCCAAGGGCGCGCGTGACAGAGGCGCCACGATCTATCGCAATACCACCGTCACGGCGATCTCGCAGCAGGCCGACGGGCTTTGGACGGTGACGACGGACAAGGGTGAGATCACTGCCGAGCACGTCGTCTCCTGTACCGGAAACTTTGCCCGCAAGACCGGTGCGATGGTGGGAATCAACATTCCCGTCATCCCGGTCGAGCATCAGTACATCGTTACCGAGCCGCATCCGGCGATCCAGGAGCGCAAGGCTGCAGGACTGCCGGAAATGGGAGTTCTGCGTGAATCCGATTCCTCCTGGTACATGCGCGAGGAAAACGGCGGTCTTTTGCTCGGTCCGTACGAGGTCGGGGCGCCGGTCTGCTATGTGGACGGCCCTTCGGACGAGAGCGAATACGAGCTCTTCCAGGAGGACCTGGACCGGTTGATGCCGTATATCGAGACCGCCATCACCCGTGTCCCTGCCTTCGGAGAGGTCGGGATCAAGAAGGTCTACAATGGCGCCATCGCCTATACGCCGGACGGTTCGCCCATCGTCGGGCCGGCGCCGGGGCTGAAGAATTTCTGGCTCAATGAAGGGCATTCCTTCGGCATCACCGCAGCCGGCGGGGCCGGCTGGCAGCTTGCGGAATGGATCGTGGACGGAGAGCCGACCGTCGACATGATGGGCGTCGATCCGCGCCGCTTCGGGCCGTATGCCACGGAAGGTTATCTCATCGAGAAGAACGAGGAGGCCTATGCCAATGTCTTCACGATGCACTATCCCGACGAGGAGCGTGCCGCGGCTCGTCCCTTGAAGACCACGCCGGTCTATGATCGCCTGAAGAAGCTGGGCGCGGTCTTCGGTTCCGTCTACGGATGGGAGCGCGCCAACTGGTTCGCCCCCGAAGGTTATGAGATTGCAAAGGAGGAGCTTGGCGTCGGGGCTGACGTTATCACCAGCCACAATCACGCGCCTCCGCTGGAAGATGGCCGGATCGTGGAGAAATGGTCTTTCCGCCGCTCGAACTATTTCGATCATGTCGGCAGCGAGATCAAGAACGTGCACGAGAATGTCGGTGTGCTCGATATGTCGGCGTTCGCCAAGATGGAGGTGTCGGGTCCGGGTGCACGCGCCTGGCTCGACTCGATCCTGGCCAATGCGATACCGAAAAAGCGCGGGCGCATTGCGCTTTGCCACCTGCTCACCAGACATGGCGGCGTCCGGTCCGAGTTCACCGTCTACGAATGGGCGCCTGACCGCTTCTACCTGGTTTCTGCCGGCGCCTACGAAGCGCATGACCATGATTATCTGCGCAAGCTTGTTCCGACCGACGGGTCGGTGAGGCTGGCCCAGATAACGCAGAGGTTCGGCGTGCTGGTTCTGGCCGGTCCCAGATCGCGGGATGTCTTGAAAAAGCTCACCCGCACGAGCCTGGAGAACAAGGAGTTTCCCTGGCTTTCCGGCAGGGAGATTTCGATCGGCTCGGCATCCGCCCACGCGTTGCGCGTCAATTTTGTCGGTGAGCTTGGCTGGGAGTTGCATCATCCGATCGAGATGCAGAACTATATCTTCGACAAGCTGATGGAGGCCGGTGCCGAATTCGGGATCAGGCCGTTCGGCATCCGCGCCATGATCGCCATGTCGATCGAAAAATCCTACCGGCTCATCCCGCGCGAAATGTCGATCGAATACAACGCCTATGAATCCGGTCTTGACCGCTTCATCAAGACGGACAAGGAGTTTCTCGGCAAGGAAGGCCTGCTTTCCTACAAGGAGAAAGGCCTCAAGTGGAATTTCTGCACGCTTGCCGTCGAAGGCGCCAATGATGTCGACGCCCGCGGGTCGGAGGCGATCTACAACGAAGCGGGCGAACTGATCGGGCGTGTGACCAACGGCGCCTATGGCTGGCGTATCGGCAAGTCCCTGGCGCTCGCCATGGTCAAGCCCGGCTACGCCGAGACGGGGATCAACCTCAAGGTCAAGATTCTCGGGACGCTGTACAACGCAAGCGTCATCCCTGAAAGCCCGTTCGATCCAGAAAATACGGCGCTCAGGGCCTGAGAACCATTAAACCGCAAGAAGCCATTGACATTGTTGGGGCGGTCTTCGGGCCGCCCTCGCTTTTTCGAGACAGGAGAGGGGATCGGATTAACGGTTCTGCAAATCGTTGGCCTTATGATGTTCCAAGAGGGGACAGTACTTATCGATAAGGGGCGACATGACATTCCTCGGTATTTCCGGGATGCAGTATTCCGGCCAATCTCTGGCAAATTCCCGCATCCTGCTTGCGGAGGACTCCAATGTCTTCACATCGATGATCCGTACCCGGCTCAAGGAACTGTTCGGCATCGAGATCGAGATATGCCGCAGTTTCGAGGAATTGCAGTTCGCTTATGATCGATCCGCGGAACCGGTGACCCTGGCGATCTCCAATATCAACCTGCCGGGCGCCGAGAACGGTGAGGCGCTGGAGTATCTGATCGACCTTTCGATCCCGACCGTCGTCTTTACCGGAACGTTCCACGAAGAAACACGCGACAAGCTGCTGTCGAAGGACATTGTCGACTATATCCTGAAAGACAACGTCTTTGCCGTGGAAATGCTGGCGGAGTCGGTTTGCCGCTTCCTCACCAATCATCGCCATCACGTCCTGATCGTCGACGACAGCCCGACGGCGCGGGCTCTGCTCTCCAGCCGCCTGAAGCGTTACAATTTCCGCGTCAGCGTTGCCGAAAACGGCGCGAAGGCCCTGGCGATCCTCAAGACGAGCCCCGATATCGGTCTCGTCGTCACCGATTACAACATGCCGGATATCGACGGGTTCGAACTGACCCGCCGCATCCGCTCGGTTCGCGGTTCCCACGAATTGCGGATCATCGGCGTCTCGTCCTCGTCCAACCGGCTGCTGTCGGCGCGCTTTCTCAAGGCGGGCGGCAATGATTTCATGTTGCGGCCGTTCATCGACGAAGAGTTTTACTGCCGCGTCAACCAGAACCTCGACACATTGGTCCAGATCCGGTCGATGCAGGCCAAACTGAAGGAGCCGGCGTCGGTGAAAAGCGTCGCCTGATCCCGAGGAATTTCCGCATGCCCTATCTTCAATGCCAGCATTTTCGGGAAACGGAGCGTCCGCCCTATGGCTGGGCGGCCCAGTCTTCGGCACAGACCGATGCGGGGGATGCACTGGTCGACCCGCAGACCGGCCTTTCGACCCTCAGGGATTTCTACCGGCGTGGCCAGCCGCTGGTCGACGGGTGCCTGTCCCGGAAGACGCCGTGCGCCGTCGCTATCATCGACATCGATCATTTCCGGCGGCTGAACGAGACCTATTGCGAGGAAACCGCCGGCCGTGTGCTGCGGGCGATCGCTGCGAAGCTCGATGCCGCCTGCTGCGGAAAGGGGCACCTTCCCACCCGCCTGGGGATCGAGGCGTTCGGCCTGCTTCTGATCGGTCTCGACGAGGCCGGCGCAATGGACTTCTGTGAAAGGCTGCGGCTCGACATCGCCGCCATGCGGTTCGAGGCCGGCGATTCCGATTTCTCAGTTACCGTTTCGATCGGCCTTGCGAAGATCTGTGGGCCGGAAACGTTCGACAATTATCTCAACGCGGCCGAACAGTTCCTGTTCATGGCCAAGAGCCATGGCCGCAACCAGGTTTTTTCGGAACGAAAGGTCGTTCTGCACGCGGCTGAACGACCGCTCTCCTCAGACCACGACGCCGGTGCGTGACGTGTTGGTGTTGAGCTTGCGCTCTGCGCGTTCCTGCTGCGGCGAGCGATTGTAGACTTCGCGGTAGCATTTCGAGAAATGCGAGGCGGAGACGAAGCCGCAGGCAACCGCCACCTCCACGACCGGCATAGAGGATTGCACGAGCAGGTGCCGGGCGCGGTCGAGGCGGATTTCAAGGTAATAGCGCGCCGGCGAGCGCCCCATCTCCTGCCGGAAGAGGCGTTCGATCTGGCGGCGGGAAAGCCCCGCATCGTCGGCGATTTCCACCAGGGACAACGGCTCGGAGAGATTGTTCTCCATCAGTTCGATGATCGACAGCACCTTGGCGTTCTGGACGCCAAGGCGGGCGCGCAGGGGAAGGCGCTGGCGGTCGTGCGGGTTGCGCACGCGGTCCGTCAGCTGCTGCTCGCAGACCCGGTTGACGAGATTCTCTCCGAAATCCTGACCGATGAGGTTCAGCATCATGTCGAGCGAAGCTGTGCCGCCGGCGCAGGTATAGAGGTTCGAGTCCACTTCGTAGAGGTCGGCATAGACCTCGGCCTGCGGGAAGGCTTCGGCGAAGCCGGGCAGGTTTTCCCAGTGGATGGCGCAGCGCTTGCCGTTGAGGAGCCCTGCCTGGGCAAGCACATGGGCGCCGGTGCAAAGGCTGCCGACGGCGATGCCGCGGTTATAGGTTTCCCGCAGCCAGGCGTTGACCGACTTGTTGTGGAATTCCTCGACGTAAATGCCGGAACAGACGAGCACCATGTTCGGGCGGTTCTCGCCGGAGAGATAACGCCGCTCGTCTGCGAGCGACGAATTGACCTCGATGCCGATGCCGCTGGACGAATAGACCTTTTCGCCGTCTACGGAACAGAGCCGCCATGTATAGGCGGAATAGCCGAGCATGCGATTGGCGATTCGGAGGGTTTCGATCGCTGCCGAAAACGGCAGCATGGTGAAGTGTGGGACGAGAAAAAAGACGAGAGATCGCTTCTTTGCAGGGCTTTTGCTCATCATGTCCATGCCGCTATTCCCCTTGTCAGTGGCCGTGCTTTGCGGCCTGCCTTTAATTTAAAAGCGACATTGACACGGAAAAATGGGTGCGGGAAGGGCTTTTGGCGACAGGCCGATGACATTTTTGCGACATACGCAGGTCGCACCCGCAGTCCAGCAACGGGAGAAGAGCAGACTACGGCCGTGGAGGATACGGCCCGCTTTCGATCAGTTCGCGCGGGCCGTATATGGGAGCGTCATTTGCGGCCGGCTGGAGCATTGGTCGTCGGCCATCCGATGTCCTTGCGAATTTCCGCGGGCAGGGATTCCAGCATTCTTTCCGTCTGGCGGCGGCGCCATCCATCACGAAGTTTCAGGACCGCAGACCGGGCCGGATTGAAGAGCGGGGCAAACGGTGACGGCCGAAACCGGGAACGATCGCCCACCTGATAGGTGATCATGGTCATAGCAATTCTCCTTGGGTGCTTCATGGGACAGCGCCGACTGGGAGAAATGCGCGCTGTCTATCCATCAATCAATCGGATACATGTTATGCGTCTCATGAAATTCTGTTTTGTATCGACGCCAGCTTCCGATGATTTGGAGTATGCTCGCCGTTTGACATTCAATCAAACGAAATGATATGGTTCTTAAGTTCAGATTTTTTGAATTGAGAGCGTCATGACTGTCCCGTTCCGTCCCCCGCTTCCCCTGCTCGACAACGACGTGCTGCGCACGTTTGTGGCGATCGCCGAGACGGGCAATTTTTCGACCGCTGCCGAGGCGGTTCTGCGCACGCCGTCCGCGGTCTCCATGCAGATCAAGAAGCTGGAAGAGCAGTTGAAGACCACGCTCTTCCTGCGGGACGCGCGTTCCGTGACGCTCACCCAGCATGGCGAGATGCTGCTCTCCTATGCGCGGCGCATGCTGGCGCTTTCCAATGAGGCGGTGTCCCGCTTCGTCATGCCGGAACTTTCCGGTGTCGTGCGGCTCGGTGCGCCGGATGACATCGCCGAACGTATCCTGCCGAAGGTTCTCAAGGATTTCGGGGAATCGTTTCCCGGCATCATGGTGGATGTCACGGTCGATATGAGCATCCAGTTGCGCAAGCGCATCGAGGAGCAGCGCCTCGACCTGACGCTGATCAACTGTGCGACGCGGCCGTTTCCGACGATAGGCGAGGTGATCCATACCGAAAAGCTGGTCTGGGCCGGCGCAAAATGCGGCAATGCCTATCTGCGCGATCCGCTGCCTATCTCCGTCTGGGAGGATGGCTGCGTCTGGCGCCAAGACGCCATATCGCAGCTTGACAAGCACAGGCGCTCCTATCGCATCGCCTATGCAAGCGCGCATACGATGGCCCAGCGTGCGGCGGTTGTCTCCGATCTGGCGATCGCGCCGTTTCCGCTCTCTTATGTGACGGACGACATGCAGATCCTCGGGGCGAAGGAAGGATTGCCGGAACTGCTCAGCTTCGACATCCGCCTCATTACGGCGCCGCAGCTTTCGAATCCCGCCAAGGCGGTGGCCGAAAGCATGCGCGAAGCATTCGGAGCTCTGGTCGCGGCGGCGGCCTGATTGCCCTATCCGCGGTCGCGGCGACGTCTGCGGCCGCCGCCTTCACTTATGCCGTCGACCGGTATCCTGCGCTCCGGCAGGGTTATCGCCGCGCTGAGATGAGGGAAGGCGTCGACCTTGTTGGGCACAGCCATGGCGGCCACGAAGTGCTCCTGAAACCTTGGTTCAAGAGCCGTCTCTATCTTATCGATTTTTCTAACGGTTTCTTCGATCTCCCGCCGGTATTCCCGGTTGAGGAGGCACATGCGGGCACCGGTGCCCGCGGCGTTGCCGACCGCCTTCACTTTCTCAAGGTCGCAGTCGGGGATCAGGCCCAGGACCATCGCGTATTTCGGGTCGATGAACGTGCCGAAGGCCCCGGCGAGGCCGATCCGGTCGACCTGGGTCACGCCCTGCTTGTCCATCAGCAGTTTCACGCCGGCGTAAAGCGCTGCCTTTGCAAGCTGGATGGCGCGCACGTCGTTCTGCGTCACCGTGATGCGTGGTTCGCCATCATGCAGGAGATAGGAGAATGTGCGGCCGCTGGCGACGATGCGGGGGCTACGTCCGGCGAGCGACCCGTCCACGACGCCGTCTTCGGAAATGATGCCGGCGAGATACATTTCGGCGATCACCTCGATGATGCCGGAACCGCAGATGCCGGTCACGCCTGTTGCCGCGGCAGCATCGGCGAAACCCGGCTCGTCAGACCATTGCTCGACGCCGATGACCCGGAAGCGTGGCTCCAGGGTGACGGGATCGATACGGACCCGCTCGATCGCCCCCGCCGCCGCACGTTGCCCGGAGGATATTTCGGCGCCCTCAAATGCCGGACCGGTGGGCGATGAGGCCGCGATGACACGCGTCCGGTTGCCGAGGACAATTTCCGCGTTGGTGCCGATATCGACCAGCAGCATCATCTCATCCTGGCGGTGCGGACCTTCGGAAAGCGTCGCTGCGGCCGCATCCGCGCCCACGTGGCCGGCGATGCAGGGAAGCATATAGGTGCGCGTGCCTTCGTTCATCGACAGGCCGATCTCGGAAGACCTGACCTTGACCGCACCGGAAACGGCAAGCGCAAAGGGCGCCCCGCCCAGCTCCGTCGGGTCGATGCCCAGAAAAAGATGATGCATGATCGGATTTCCGACGAAGACGCTGTCGAGGATGTCGGCGCGCGAAATGCCGCCTTCAACGCAGACCTTGTCGATCAGTCCGTTCAAGGCCTCCCTCACGGCGGCCGTCATCGCTTCGCGGCCATCCGGATTCATCATCACGTAGGAGACCCGGCTCATCAGGTCCTCGCCAAAGCGGATCTGCGGGTTTGACGTGCCCGAGGAGGCGACCGTGCGGCCCGAGAGCAGGGAAGAAAGATGCATGGCGATCGTCGTCGAGCCGATATCGCAGGCGATCCCATAAGCCTCGTTCTTGAGGCCCGGATAAAGCGCGATGAGGCGCGGGCGGCCGTCTTCCCGGTCCTTGTGGATCGCCGCCGTGACCTTCCATTCGCCCTTGCGCAGGATCGACTGCACTTTCGGGATGAGGTGGAAATCCACGTCGAGATCGTCGAAATGCCAGTCGTGGGAAAGGGCGGATTTCAACCGGTCGAGATCGCCGAGCGGCTTTTCCATATCCGGCTCTTCGACCTCGACGTAGCACATGCGGATCGCCGCATTGCGGTCGAAGACACGCTCGTCGGCCGCCTTGCGCACGACCTGCGCGTTGATCACCGTATCCTGCGGCACGTCGATGACGAGATCGCCGAGGATCAGGGCGGAACAGGAAAGGCGGCGGCCTTCTGGAAGGCCGCGCACGCGGTCGTAGTGCTCCTCCTTCGGGCCGACCGGCGAGAGGTGGTCGTCGGACGAGACGATGCCGTGCTTGGCGAAATTGCCTTCCTGCACCGCGACCTGGCAGCGCCCGCAGGTCGCCCGCCCGCCGCAGACGCTCTCGACATAGACGCCGAGCCGGCGGGCGGCTTCGAGCACCGGCGTGCCGACCGGAAACCGGCCACGCTTGCCGGATGGCATGAAGAGGACGAGGGGATGGACGGTGGTATCGTTCATTTTATTGCTTCACGACAGTCTCCTGTCGCGTCTTACTCCGTTCTTGCGCCGACACCAGCCCTGGCCGCACGTCCGCCGCGACGGCCGCCGTTGCCGGCTGGGGCCGGGGCGGCGGCTGCCGCTGCCGCGCCGCCTTCGGCCGGCTTGTAGTCGCGGTAGGTCATGATCCAGTGGCTGCAATTCTGGTCGGTGCCGTTGAGGACGTTGGCTGCGCGAACGGCTTCCATTTCCTGGGGCCGGCAGGGGTTCATGATCGCGGAAGTCATGCCGGCGCCGATCACCATCGGGATGAAGCCGGCATTGATGCCATGGCGATGCGGCAGGCCGAAGGAGATGTTGGAAAGGCCGCAGGTCGTGTTGACCTTCAGCTCCTCGCGCAGGCGGCGCAGCAGTGCAAAGACCTGCAGCCCGGCGGAGCCGAGCGCGCCGATCGGCATGACCAGGGGATCGACGACGATGTCGTGGCTCTTGATGCCGTGATCGGCGGCGCGCTCGACGATCTTCCTGGCAACCGCGAAGCGCACGTCCGGGTCCATGGAAATGCCGGTCTCGTCATTGGAGATCGCCACGACCGGCACGTCGTATTTCCTGCAGAGCGGCAGGATGGCTTCCAGCTTCTCCTCTTCGCCGGTGACGGAGTTGACGAGCGGCCGGCCCTTGGCGACCTTCAACGCCGCCTCGATCGCCGCCGTCACGGAACTGTCGATCGACAGCGGCACATCCACAAGGTTCTGGACGATTTCCAGCGTCCTGACGAGCAGCGGCGGTTCGGTCTCGTTCGGGTTGACGGCCGTCACCCCGGCATTGACGTCAAGCATGGTCGCGCCCGCGGCAACCTGTTCCAGCGCATCCCTGACGACGGTGTCGAAGTTGCCTTCGACCATTTCCGCCGCAAGCTTCTTCCGGCCGGTCGGGTTGATGCGCTCGCCTATCACGCAGAAGGGCTGGTCGAAGCCGATCACGATTTCCCGGGTCGCGGATGCAACGATGGTGCGGGTCATTAATTCCTCCGGGCCTTCCTCTTGGGGGCCGAACTGGTTGTTGCTGTTCGTGCGTCAGGCCGGTTCGCGGCCGCCGGCCTTTACCAGCGCCACCAGCCGTTCCTTGTCGTAGATCGTCTCGAGCTCGGCTGCCGCCTTGTCCGCCTCGGCTTCCAGGTCGTCGGAAACGGGCACCGGATCGGCCTTGCGCCAATCCGCGAGATAGTCGTCGGTCTCCGAAGCTCCGGTCCGCATGGCGCACATGTCGATCGCCTCGGTGAAGCGCAGCGAAAGCTCCCGCTTGGCGGTCTTGCGGCCTTGCCTGATGATCACCTGAGCCGGAATGTCCCGCCAGTAGACGATGATGCAGTCGGCCATGAATTCCTCCGTGTCGAGGACAAGCATGCACGCGCGCAACGCCGGGGACTGCGCTTGCCACGACGTCGCACAGAGCAAAAAACGACGTGGCACAAGATCGCGGCTACCAGATGCGTTTCGTAAGGCCGTGGTAGACCCAGGTCCAGATCGGCGGGGGGAACCGAAGTGCGGAAATGCCGTTCGGCTGGCGGGGCTTCAATGTGCCGTTGATGGCATCTTCCAGCGCCCGGACGCTGATATCGACGCAAGCGGCGGTCATCAGCAGCGGATAGGTGGCGAGGCTGTCGGAGCGCGAAGGCGTCAGCCGTTTTTCGTAAAGCGTGCCGCCGGTATCGATACCCTTGTCCACCAGGTGCACGGTCGCGCCGAAATTCTTCCCGTCGCGTTCGACGAGCGACCAGTAGCCGCCCATCTGGCCGCGATACATGGGATTGATGCCGGCGTGGAAATTGATGACCGGGCAGGGGATGGCGGCAAGCGTTGCGGGCGAGAGGATGCGACAGGATATGGTGAAGACCGCAGCGGGTTCGAGCATTGTCACCGCTACGTGACAGGCCGGGTCGTTGAGCGACGGCACAAGCGTCACGGGGATCGCCGGATCGGGTTCGGCGGAAAGGCCGTGGTCGCGGATGATTTCGTCCGAGCGCCGGGCCGCGACGCTCTTGCCAAGCCTCGAAGCGATCATGGTCGCAAGCTGCCCGAGCGCCGTGGGCCAGCCGAAACGTTTCGCGCGGCGCCTGAGCAGCATGCCCTTCGATTCGGGCTCTTCCCGGATCACATGCAGGTCGGGAAAATGTCTTGCGAGCGCATTGATCATCACCTGCGGATTGAGCCCGCCGGCCGTCATCACCACGATCCGAGAAGAGGTCTGTTCCTGCATGTGCCACCCCGTTGCGCAGAGTCGCACTGTTCTCCGGAAGCTGAAAGAAACGGTTAAGCCGACCGTAACGCTTGCGTGAGGTCTCCGTAGCCGGTGAAGCGGTATTCGTAGACGAGGCCGAGATAATCGGCGGCAGCGCGGGCCTTTTCCTGCAAGGTTTGGTCTTCCTGCTGCGAAAGGTAGACGAGCTTTCTGTAGTTGCCGAAATACATGTCTTTCAGTTCGGGGTGCTGGTCGAGGCCGAGCGGTTCGATGACGAAGGCCTCGAACTGGCGGGCCAGGAAATCCGTCAGGAAGAAGGAAAGCAGGTCCTCATCCGCCTTCGCCGCAAAGGCTTCATTGCCGGCAAAAAACGAGTAGCAATGCGGGCCTTCGATCCGGGCAATCTTCTCGCGCTCGCAGAGGCGGTCGATCTCGCCGCCGGTGCCGCAATCGGCATAAGCGAAGAAGATCTTGCCGAACCCTGCGGCGCGTGCCTCGGCGACCGCATTTTCCAGGCCCGGAACGATCTTTTGCGGATAGGCGTGCCAGATCGCGGGCAGGCAGTTGAGGTCGATATGATCGAGCCCCTGCTGGCTGCAGACGGCCAGAATCTCCCGCGCGATCGCTCCGCAGGCGATCACATGAACCTTTTCGCCAGTTGAGCGTTCCTTAGCCGGAAATTCTCTTTCCGGAACAATTCGATCCCTATCCATCGGAGTATTCTATCATGACGGCCAAGACAGTCACGCTAATCGCCGCGCTTCTCGCGACGATGGTTTCGCTTGCCTCCTGCGGCAACACCATACGCGGCATGGGCAGGGACACGGCGAATGCCGTCGATGCCACCCAGGATGCCGGCCGCCGCGTCGAACGCGCTGCCCGTTGATAGACCCGACAACGCATTTGCCGCCGGAATCTCAGATACCGGCGGCGAGGCTGTTGTGCTTGCGGCGGATGAAGTCCTTGGCCGTTTCGACGGCGACCGCCGCGTCGCGGCAATAGGCATCGGCGCCGACAGCCTTGCCGAATTCCTCATTCAGAGGCGCGCCGCCGACGAGGACGACATAGTCGTCGCGAATGCCCTTTTCCTTCATCGTGTCGATGACGACCTTCATATAGGGCATGGTCGTGGTCAGCAGCGCCGACATGCCGAGAATATCGGGCTTTTCCCGCTCTATGGCTTCGAGATAGTTTTCGACCGGATTGTTGATGCCCAGGTCGATCACGTCGAAGCCCGCTCCCTCCATCATCATGCCGACGAGGTTCTTGCCTATGTCGTGGATGTCGCCCTTGACGGTGCCGATGACCATCTTGCCGAGCTTCGGCGCACCTGTTTCAGCGAGAAGCGGACGCAGGATGTTCATGCCGGCCTTCATAGCGTTGGCGGAAAGCAGCACTTCCGGCACGAAAAGGATGCCGTCGCGGAAATCTATGCCGACGATGCGCATGCCCTCGACCAGCGCCTGTGTCAGGACGTCGTAGGGCGTCCAGCCGCGCTCCAGCAGGATATTCGTGGCTTCCTCGATCTCCTCCTTGAGGCCGTCGTAAAGGTCGTCGTGCATCTGCTGCACGAGTTCCTCGTCGGGGAGTTCCGAAAGGATGATTTCATCGTCGGACATGGGATGCTTCCCTTCACGTTCGCGGGACCGGCAAATCAGCGTTCGCCTTCATCGAATATCTGTACCTTCAAATCATTCGGTAATTTCTTTTGTATGCGACAGCGGCGCGTCGGAAAAACGACGGACGGCAATGCGGGCAAATGTCTGTCCTGCGCAAACCCGTGACGCAGAAAGGCAGGGCTCGGCCTGCGCATGAGCTTAGCATGGCACATCGGGAATGACAGGCGCGAGAACGGCGCGAGGCGAGGAACATCATGGACGATCTCACCCAGCAGACGGAACCGGCAGGCGGCGCAGGACGGCGCGGTCGCGGCGAACGGGGAGCGGCAGGCCGCCGCGCAGCCCGCACTGGCAGCGGTCCGGGGCCTTCGCTGCCCTATATCACCCGCAGGATCGGGGTCTATGAAGTGCTCGACGAGGAGGGCCTTGCTCTCATCGAACGCAATGCCGATACGATTCTCGAAGAAATCGGCATCGAGTTCCGCGACGACGATGAGGCGCTCGACCTCTGGAAGGGGGCCGGCGCGGATGTCCGGGGGCACCGCGTGCATTTCCCGAAGGGGCTTTGCCGCGAACTCCTGAAGACCGCACCGAAGGAGTTCACCTGGTACGCCCGCAACCCGGAGCGCAATGTGCACATAGGCAGCAATGCGACCGTCTTCGCCCCCGTCTACGGTCCTCCCTTCGTCCGCGATCTCGATGGCAAACGCCGCTATGCGACGATCGAGGATTTCCGCAATTTCGTGAAGCTGTCCTACATGGCCCCGTCCATGCATTCGTCCGGCGGCACGGTGTGCGAGCCTGTCGACGTGCCGGTCAACAAGCGCCACCTCGACATGGTCTACAGCCATATCAAATATTCCGACAAGCCGTTCATGGGCTCCGTCACCGCGCCGGAACGCGCCGAGGATACGATCGCCCTGGCGAAGATCGTCTTCGGAGACGAGTTCGTCGAGAACAACTGCGTCACGCTGAACCTCATCAACGCCAATTCGCCGATGGTGTTCGACGGCACCATGCTGGGCGCGCTGAAGGTCTATGCGCGGCATAACCAGGCCTCGGTGGTGTCGCCTTTCATCCTGTCCGGCGCCATGAGCCCGGTCACGGTCGCCGGCACGCTGACGCAGATCCTGGCCGAGGTGCTGGCGGGCGCATCGTTCACCCAGCTCATCCGCAAGGGGTCGCCAGTTCTGTTCGGCACGTTCGCCGCTTCGATCTCCATGCAGTCGGGAGCGCCGACTTTCGGCACGCCGGAACCGTCGCTGGTCTCCTACGGAGCGGCGCAACTCGCCCGCCGGCTCGGTCTGCCGTTCCGCACCGGCGGATCGCTATGCGGCTCGAAGGTGCCGGATGCGCAGGCTGCGCATGAATCGGCCAACACGCTCAATACGACGCTGCTGGCCGGCACGAATTTTGTGCTGCACGCCGCCGGCTGGCTGGAGGGCGGTCTTGTATCGTCCTACGAGAAATTCATGATCGACCAGGATCAGCTCGGCATGATGCAGAAGATGGCGCAGGGCATCGACCTTTCGGCGGAGGGGCAGGCGCTTTCGGCAATCCGCGAGGTCGGCCCCGGCAGCCATTATCTCGGCTGCACCCACACGCAGGCGCATTTCCAGACGGCCTTCTACCGTTCGCCGCTCGCCGACAACAATTCCTTCGAGCAATGGGAGATCGAAGGGGAAAAGCGGATCGAGCAGCGCGCCAACGCGCTGTGCCGCGTATGGCTGGATGCCTACGAAGCGCCGGCTCTTGATCCGGCTATCGATGAGGCCTTGCTTGCGTTCATCCGGGAGCGCAAGGATTCGATGCCGGACGCCTTCACCTGAAGAGAGCCCGATGCCGCCAGGGAGCAAGGCGGCGCCAGACTGGTCGCCGACTTCATCCAGGAAGGGGTCTGGCGCCCGCACTATAAATATCAGGGGCCGCGATGAGCCGCTCTTCGGCGATCCTCGGACAGATTTCGGTGCTCGAAGCGCATGGCATCCTCGTTCGCGGCGCGGTGAATTTCGAGTCGGGCGAGGGACCTTTGCTGTTCGACGGCTCTCGGGCTCTCTCGGTCGTGCTGCTCGGCAATGCCGGCAGTTCCATCTGGCCGGCTTTTTCCCGCTGGCAGGAAACCTATCAAGGCCCCGACCCGCTCGATACGTGGTCGAAACAGTGTATCCGGCCCTTGTCGGAGGCGCTTGGCGCGACGGCCTATTTCCCGTCCGATCCACCCTGGCAGCCGTTTCAGCAATGGGCGACGAAGGCGGAAGGCCTGAAACCCTCGCCGCTCGGCATTCTCATTCACCCGAAATACGGTCTGTGGCACGGCTATCGCGGTGCGCTCGGGTTTCCCTTCGGGATCGAGGCAGCATTGCCATCGATGGCGGATCATCCCTGCGACGACTGCCTTGAAAAACCATGCCTCGCCACCTGCCCGGTGGACGCGGTCAGCCTGCGGGGTTTCGATGTCGCCGGCTGCCGCTCCTATCTCCATAGCGGCAAGGGAAGCATATCCTGCATGATATCCGGCTGTCTCGCCCGGAATGCCTGTCCCGTGGGCGTCGATTTCCGTTATCAAGGGGCGCAGATGATGTTCCACATGAGTGCGCTCCTGTGAATATTCCAAATTTTCTGCATTTCACCCCAAGGATTTCCATCGGCTGAACGTCTAAGCTCCAGTCGACGGAAATGCGGACACGACATTGAGCGCGGAACTGGTTCAAAAGGCTTGTGACGGCGACCGAAACGCCTTCGGTGCGCTGGTCGAGGCACATTACGGTTTTATCCATTCCGTCGCCTGGCGCTGGTGCGGCACGGAACTGGATGCGGAAGACATTGTGCAGGAGGTCTGTATCCGTCTCGGCCGGTCTATCCGCACATTCAGGGGCCAGTCGGCGTTCCGCACCTGGCTCTATACGCTGACGCTGAACGTCGTGCGCGATCATCAGCGCCAGTCCGCCCGCCGCCGGCGCAACGAGGACCGGATCGCCAATGATCCGATCTTCTTCGCGCATCTCCCATCGGAAGAGGACGATCGCGGTGATTGGCTCTGGGCGGCGGTGCGGCGCCTTCCGGAAAAGCAGCGCGACGCGATGCTGCTGGTCCACAGCGAGGGGCTCAGCCATGCCGCCGCCGCCGAAATCCTCGGCTGCAGCGAGAATACGGTCTCCTGGCATCTGCACGAGGCACGCAAACGATTGAAGGACCTTCTGAAGAAGGAGGCTGTCTGACCATGACGGACGAATTCGATAAATTGAGGCGATTGCCGTCTCCGCCGGTGGTTCCGGAAGCGGTGCGCGCCCGCGCGCTTGCCGCCGCGATGCAGGCCTTCGACGCGGAAGAGAAAAAATCGTCGTCAAGCCAAGGAAGTTCCCGGTGGCTGCGTCAAAGCTCCGTCCTCAACCGGATCTGGAGCACCAGGATGGTCACCCAACATCGCTATCTTGCAGGCTCGGCGCTTGCGACGATGCTCATCATTCCCGCCGCCGCTTTCCTGACGCTGGAACTCACGCGTGGCAATCTGCCAAGCTCGGGGCAGGTCGTCTTGCCCGGGATGGCGGATGTGTCAAAACCGCAGGTCGAGCCGGCCGCGCCGAAGGCGCCGTCCGAACACGGCGGGGTGAAGCGTGAAAGGGCGCAGGGACAGGCCGTTTCGCCGCCCGCTTCGCCAAAACCGTCGGACCACGATCCGTCCGACGTGGCGGACCTGAACAACAGAGTTGCGCCTTCAGGTGGAGCCGCGAAACAGGTGGGAGAGCCTTCCGCCCCTTTCGCGCCGGCTCCGATGCCCGCTCCGACGATGATGACGGAGAGTGAAGCGCCGCTCGTCGCGGCACCCCGCTATGCGCCGGCCAAACCGGAATTGCCGCCGTCGCTCGATGAGGGGCGTAACCGGTTCGCCAGTGCCGATGCCAATCCGGTGAAAAGCGTAGCGAGCGATCCCGTCTCTACCTTCTCCGTCGATGTGGACACGGCGTCCTACTCCTTCGTCCGCCGCTCGCTGATGGAGGGACATCTTCCCGATCCCGACAGTGTGCGGGTCGAGGAGATGGTCAACTATTTCCCCTATGACTGGCCACGGCCGCAGTTCGCGGCGGAGCCGTTCCGCACCACCGTTACCGTCACGCCGACGCCGTGGAACACCGGCACCCGGCTGATGCAGGTGGCGATCAAGGGCTTTGAGACTGCGCCTTCGGCGGCGCCACCGGCCAATCTCGTGTTCCTCATCGACGTGTCGGGCTCAATGGATGCGCCGGACAAGCTGCCGCTGCTGAAAAGCGCTTTCCGCCTGCTGGTGGGCAAACTGAAGCCGGAGGACAAGGTTTCGATCGTCACCTATGCCGGCAATGCAGGAACCGTGCTCGAGCCGACCGCGGCCCGCGAGCGCGACAGGATACTGGCCGCCATCGACAATCTCCAGCCGGGCGGCTCGACGGCGGGAGCGGAAGGCATAGAAGCCGCCTACCAGCTCGCGCGGCAGGCTTTCATCCAGGGGGGCGTCAACCGGGTGATGCTGGCGACGGACGGTGATTTCAACGTCGGAGCATCGAGCGACGAGGAATTGAAACGGCTGATCGAACAGCGCCGCAGGGATGGCATATTCCTGTCGGTGCTCGGTTTCGGTCAGGGCAATCTCAACGACAGCCTGATGCAGACGCTCGCCCAGAACGGCAACGGCACGGCTGCCTATATCGATACGCTTGCCGAGGCGCAGAAGGCGCTCGTGGAGGAGGCGGGTTCGACCCTTTTTCCGATCGCCAAGGACGTCAAGATCCAGGTCGAGTTCAATCCGGAGAGGATCGCCGAATACCGCCTGATCGGTTACGAGACGCGTGCGCTGAAACGCGAGGATTTCAACAACGACCGGGTCGATGCGGGCGATATCGGTTCCGGCCATTCCGTGACGGCGATCTACGAGGTGACGCCGAAGGGCAGCGCCTCTGCGCTCAACGATCCGTTGCGCTATGGCCCGCCGGCCGCTTCGGCGCCGGCTTCCGTCTCGGACGAGATGGCCTTCGTGAAGATACGCTACAAGCAGCCCGATGGCGACAGGAGCAAGCTCATTACCACGCCGGTCTCCGAGATGAATGCCGTGCGCGATCTCGCCTCCGCCCCGCAGGACGTGCGCTTTGCGACGGCGGTTGCGGCCTTCGCCCAGAAACTGCGCGGTACGGATGCGCTGGAAAGCTATCCTTACCGGGCGATCCTCGACATGGCGCGCAATGCCCGCGGCGAGGACCCGTTCGGTTATCGCGGCGGTTTCCTGGATCTGGTGCGGCTCGCTGAAACGCTGGATCGTCGCTGAAGCGGTTTTGCCAAAAGCGCATAACCGCTTCAGAACAGGTGCTAGATATTCGCCTTGGGATAGGCCCGCTCCAGTCCGCCGGAGCGGGTCAGTCCCTCGCGAAAGGCGGCATAGGCGGGATGCTGGCTGGATTTCGCCGCTTCCATCAGTCGCATCTGCAGGCGGGCGGGGGCGGTGTTACCCACCCACTCGCCGCATTTCCGCAGTTTCAGCGAATTCAGGAAACGGGCCTCGGACGCCTGATCGAGATGGAGGTGCAGGCCGTCGAGAAGAAGATCGTCGGATGCGGGATTTTCCATCAGCAGCGCAAGCCAGCCCTGTTGATCGGCCGAAAGGCCCGCAAGGCTTTCCGCCACCGTCTCGCGACTTCCGATAGGGGATATGTTCGCCATTTCAGCCTCCGCGATGTGAGGTTTCACCCGCGGCGGCGACGCCTTTCCCGGCCGGAATCGCCACCCGATTCGCTGGCGGTCTTATTGCGCAGCGGGCCGATCTTGTCGATGATTTCCTCGATCGTCGGCCTCGGGCGCGGGGTGTAATCGTCCAGCGCCTTGCGCATCGCTGCGAGGTGCTCACATGACGTCCCGCAGCAGCCGCCGATGATTTTCGCACCGGCGTCGCGCGCGAGCCTGGCATATTCGGCCATCAGCGGCGGTGTGCCCGAGTAGTAAATCTTCGCGCCCCGATATTCCGGGATGCCGCAATTGCCCTTCACGATGGTGATCGCCTGCGGGTCTGCCGCGGTCATGTCGAGCAGGCTCGACAGGATATCGGATGCGCCGACGCCGCAATTGGCACCCACGGCCACGGGACCATCGCCGATATCCCCGGCGACCCCATGAATATCCTTCGGGTCGAGGCCCATCATCGTCCTGCCGGCGGTATCGAAGGAGCCGGTACAGGTGTAGGGCAGGCCGACCCTGACGGCTGCTTCCGCCGCGGCGCGGATTTCATCCGGCGAGGACATGGTTTCGATCCAGGCGATCTCGGCGCCCCCGGCCTTCAGCCCTTCTATCTGTTCGGCAAAAGCGGCGACCGCATCCTCATAGGATAGCGCGCCAAGCGGGATCAGCAGCTCGCCGGTCGGTCCGACCGAGCCGGCGACGATCACCCTGCGGCCGGCCTTGCCGGCAACCGCCCGGGCGATCTCGGCGGCCCGCCTGTTCAATTCATGGACACGGCCTTCCGCCTTGTGCAGCTTCAACCGGTGGCGCGTGCCGCCAAAGGAATTGGTGAGGATGATATCGGCGCCTGCATCGACGAAATCCTGATGCAGTTTCGCGATCTTATCCGGTGCGGTCTTATTCCAGAGTTCCGGCGCTTCGCCAGCTTCAAGCCCCATGGCGAACAGATTGGTGCCCGTCGCGCCATCCGCGAGGAGCACGCCTTTTTCGGCAAGGAGTTCGGTCAAGGCGTTGGCGGTCGGCATCACGGGCGTTCCTGACGGAGGAGGGCAATCCATATAAGGACTCCTTTATATGCCTTCACGCTGCGGCCATCCGCCTTTTCGCGACACCCGGGCTTCTTATTCCGCCGCCATTTTCCCCGCTTCGCTCGATGCCGGCGTGACCATGGCGGCGATGATCGTCCGGAGATCCAGAACGCCGACCGGCGCGCCGTTCTCGTCCACCACGACCGCGCGCGCCTGATCCGCCTCCGTCATCTGCCTTGCGGCGGTTTCGAGGGTTGCCTCCGCCGCGATCTTCAGGCCGTCTGTTGTGCCATCGAGCGGCCGCATCACGGTTCGGGTGCGGATGACACGGCCGCGGTTCACTTCCTTCACGAACGCGGTGATGTAGTTATCCGCGGGCGAAAGCACGATCTCCTGTCCCGTTCCCTGCTGTATGACCCGGCCGTCGCGCAGGATGGCGATCTTGTCGCCGAGCCGTAGCGCCTCGTCGAGATCGTGGGTGATGAAGACGACGGTCTTCCTGAGTTCGGCCTGCAGGTCGAGCAGCACAGTCTGCATGTCGACGCGGATGAGCGGGTCGAGGGCCGAATATGCCTCGTCCATCAGAAGGATGTCGGCGTCGTTGGCAAGGGCGCGGGCAAGCCCCACGCGCTGCTGCATTCCGCCCGAAAGCTGGTTGGGATAGTGCTTTTCGAAGCCGGAAAGCCCCACGCGCTCGATCCAGTACTGAGCGCGCTTGACGCTTTCGGAGCGCGGGACGCCCTGTATGTCGAGGCCGTAGACGGTGTTCTCGATGACCGTGCGATGGGGCAGGAGCGCGAATTTCTGGAAGACCATGGCCGTCTTGTGGCGGCGGAATTCGCGCAGGTCCTTCTCGTTCATCCGGCAGATGTCGGCGCCGTCGTAAACGACCTCGCCGGCGGTCGGCTCGATCAGCCGGTTGATGTGGCGGATCAGCGTCGACTTGCCGGAGCCGGAAAGTCCCATCACGACCGTGATGCCGCCGGCGGGCATGGAGATGTTGATGTCCTTGAGGCCCAATACGTGGCCGTGCTTTTCGTTGAGTTCGGCTTTCGTCATGCCAGCCTTGACGGCTTCCACATAGTCGCTGCCGAAGGGGCCGAAGATCTTGTAGAGGCTCTTGATCTCGATTCCGTGGCTGGCCATCGATTACCTCCGCGTGCCTGTGCGGGCGCTCGCCGGCATGCCTTGGAAACAGTTCTCCAGAAAGCTGCAATTTGCCATGATTTTTCCCTTGTCTGTTTCTGTTGTCGCTCGCGCGTCGCATGACTTTCCAAGCGCGGGAGGTAAATCCCGGCAGCCGTGCCGAAAGTATTGCGTAGCGGCAAGCGGGCTACGCCACCTGGGGCGACATACGGGGCAGAGCCTGCGACACGAACAGGCCGGGCCGGCTTTCGGGCCATGGCGTCAGAGAGACGCGCTGACCTTGTCGGCGACCTCGGGCGGGACCCATTTGGTCCAGATATCCGGCATGGCCTTGAGAAAATGCCGCGCGGCATCCTCGTTGGTGCCCTTGTTCTCCTCCTGCCAGGCAAGGAGGCCGTTGACCGTCGCGTTGCTCCACTTGCGCTTCTTCATATAGTCCATCGCGACGTCCGCCTTTTCGGCAAATTGCCTTGTCACGAGCGTGAAGGCCTGCGACGTCGGATAGGAATTGACCTTCGGGTTCTGGCAAACGGGTACCGCTGTGCAGGCGTCCCATTCCGCCCTGTCATGCGGCACTTCGAAGGAAAGTTTCACCATCGGATATTTGCCGAGGATGGCTGTCGGCGCCCAATAGTAGCCGAGCCAGCCGGTCTTCTTCTCGAAGGCGCGGGCGATCGAGCCATCCAGACCGGCTGCGGAGCCGGTATCGACCAAATCGAAATTCTTGCCCTTCGCGCCGAGGGCCTGGTAAAGATTGGCGGTCGAAACCTGGCAGCTCCAGCCTGTCGGGCAGTTATGGATGGCGCCCCGGGAAGGGGTGTCCTGGGCGGGGAAGAGTTCCGGGTGGGCCAGCGCCTGCTGTACCGTCCTGATGTCCGGATGGGCATCGGCGAGAAACTTCGGAATCCACCAGCCCTCGACGGCGCCATCGGCGAGGATTTCCGTGGCGATGACCAGCCGGCCCTCCGTCACGGCCTTGTCGAGAAGGGTGCGGACGGAGTTGACCCAGAATTCCGGAGCGATGTCCGGCTGGCCTTTCTCGTTCATCGAGGTGAAGGTCGGTATGGTGTCGCCGGTAACGAGCCGGACGGTGCAGCCGTATCCCTTTTCGAGGATGATCTTGTCGACATTGGCCGCAATGCCTGCCGATGCCCAATTCATCTCGGCGACCGAAACGGAGCCGCATTCGGCCTGGGCGGAACCGGCAAAGGCATAAAGGCCGGCGGCAAAGACAGCGGAAGCAAGGAATTTCTTCATCTCAGGACCTCCCGGTCTTTTCGCCGCGGTATTCACGCAAGGCCTGCCGGGCCGATGTATCGGCTGCGCATCCGCGGCACATTCACACAGATGCCGCGCATTTATATGTCAGCGGGGAACAGGGTACGATTTTGCCTTCGGAAATCAACCTGGCATGGGCGCCTGTCGTGGGCGAATGTCATGGGCGAATGTGCGGTGCGAGGGCAAATATCGGGGTCTCGTCGAGGCGCATGTCGGCCGAGACATCATCGGTTGCCGTCATTTCCATTGGTAATGGCGGGAGGCGGCGAGGCGAGGGGAAATCAAGTCCGGTATCCCGCGTTCTGTGACAGGACGGCTGCGCCTGCAGATTCCCGGACTTTCCCGAACTATAAAAACGAGAGAAATTCGCGCGACTTACGGCCGATAATAACCATCCGGTAAGAATGTCACGCTATTGGTTTGCATGCGAGCGGTTAGTTCGCCTTCGGCACCGGGTTCAGGTAGTGCGTACCGGTTGCCTTTGCCGCCGGTGGCAGGCTTGAGTATTTTCGCCTGGGGCGGTCCATCTTCCGACTGTTGCCGAATTCACGATTGTCGCATCCGGAAGGGTGCGGCTGTTCGCGGTTCGGGTTTACGGTCGCCGACGGCTGACCGGGTTCGGTCAGCCGGGGCTGCTGGTGCGGATGAAGCCAAGACGCGACAGGCGCGTGTCGATCTGTCGGGTGCGACTTTCGAAGTCGTGGCGCGAGGCCCTTGCGTTCCAGGCGATCTGGACGCCGTTGTGGTTCCTGAAGATATAGAGCATCGGATGTTTCCTCGAAGATCGGCGCTGGCCGGTTGTTGTTGTGGCTGGTTTCGGGAATGGCGCCGTTGCCGGTTGCACTCAACGGGGCGTGTCGTCATCGGATGTCGCAAACAGGCTAATCGAAAGGCATACTGACAAACGTCAGGTCGCCCCTTGCGCGGAGCGGATTGACACCCATCCGCAAAGCCTGCACGATCATATCCGCAATGCGAATCCAGAGTTATCATCATCAACAGGGCCGGACGCCTCTCTTGTCTACGAATCGTCCGGTCCCCTCTGGAACAGGCAGGCTCCTTTCATGACACGCTCCGGCCATGTCACGCTCGTCCTCGGCGGCGCTCGCTCCGGTAAATCCGGTTTTTCCGAGCGGCTTGCGCGGGAGACCGGTTTCCAGCGCCACTACATCGCGACAGGCCGTGCCTATGACGACGAGATGCGTGAGCGTATCGCCCGTCATCGTGCCGATCGCGGTGCGGACTGGATGACGCATGAAGTGCCCGTGGACCTCGTGCCGCTTCTTATGGAGCTCGATGCACCCGGCCGCGTGGTGCTCGTCGATTGCCTGACGCTCTGGATCACCAACATGATGATGGAGGAGCGCGACGTCGGGGCGGAAGGGGCCGCCCTGGTGCGCGGGTTTGAATCTCTCTCCAGCCGCCTGGTCCTCGTCTCCAACGAGGTCGGGCTCGGCATCGTCCCGGAAAACCGGATGGCCCGGGAATTTCGCGACCACGCCGGCCGCCTTCATCAGAAGATCGCCGCCGCTGCCGACGAGGTCTTTTTCATCGCCGCGGGATTGCCGCTGAAGATGAAAGGTTAGACGCCGAGCCATACCCTGACGGGATGGGCGGGATCGGCGATCAGCTTCAATGCCAGGGCAAGGCAGGACAGGACGAGCAATGGCTTTATGAGCCTGGCGCCGTTCTTCATGGCCATCCGCGAGCCGATCTGGGCGCCAAGGAACTGGCCGGCCCCCATCACAAGCCCGATTTTCCAGAGAACCGAGCCGGTCGCCGCAAAGACGAGGAAGGAACCGAAGTTCGAGCCGAGATTGATCAGCTTGGTGTGGGCCGTCGCCCTGAGCATTCCGAAGCCGGCCAGGAGGACGAAGCCCAGCATGTAGAAGGAACCGGCACCGGGACCGAAAACGCCGTCGTAGAGGCCGACCAGCGGCACGACCGTCAGGCCGAAAACGAGGGGCGTTACCCGTTGGTGACTGTCGGTGTCGTTGAGGTTCGGCTTGACCGCGAAGAAGGCGGCGATGGCGATCAGCAGGAAAGGGATCGTGGCTGCAAGCCAGCCGGCCGGCACCAAGGAGGCGAGCATGGCGCCTATGACGCCGCCGGCAAGCGACATGGCCGCCATCGGCAGCTGCTTCTTCAGATGCATGTGGCCGCGCCTCGCATAGGCGATCGTCGCGGAAGCCGCACCGAATTGCGATTGCAGCTTGTTGGTGGCGAGCGATTCGAGCGGCGGAATGCCGGCGATCAGCATGGCGGGAATGGTGATGAGGCCGCCTCCGCCGGCGATGGAATCCACGAAACCGGCAAAAAGGGAGGCGAAGAAGAGCAGCAGGACAAGATGCGATGCAAGGTCGTTCAAGGGAGGACTCGGTAAGCGGCGGAGCACGTAGAGGCGGGATCGTGCTTCTGGCACCGAATGCGCATCGGCGCAACCGGCGTCCGCCGAAGGCAGTCATGCCGGTTGCGGGATTGCGCTTCGGATGTTTGGCGCTATTGTGCGCCGCCTCGAAATCAGCCGACATGGGGATGAAGCATATGCACAAGGTCATTTTCGACACGGACCCGGGCGTCGACGACGCCATGGCGCTGCTTTTCCTGCATCGTCATCCCGAGATCGATCTCCTCGGCGTCACCACCGTCTTCGGCAACGTGCCGCTGGTGCTCACCACCCGCAATGCGCAGTTTCTGCATCGGGAATGGAATATTTCCGCTCCCATCTCGACCGGCGCGGCGAGCACGATCGATCCCTCGCGCCGGGACGACCGGGCCGCTTCTGTCGTGCATGGCGCGGATGGCCTCGGGAACATCGGAGTGCCGCATACTGTCGACTGGCCGCTCGATTCGCGTCCCGCCTACCAGTTCATTATCGAAACCGTGCGCGCCAATCCGGGCGAGGTGACGTTGATCGCCGTGGGCCGCATGACCAATCTGGCGCTGGCACTGAGAGCCGATCCCGCGATTGCGGGCCTCGTGAAGGAAGTGATTGTCATGGGCGGCGCCTTCGACATGGCAGGCAACGTGACGCCGGTCGCGGAAGCCAATATCCACGGCGATCCGGAGGCCGCCGACATCCTGTTCACCGCCCCCTGGAAGGTCACCATCGTCGGCCTCAACGTGACGATGAAAACGATCATGTCGGCCGACTATCTGGCGGAGATGGTCAAGTCCGGCGAGAATTCGCTGCGGCTCCTCTCCGATCTTTCCCAATATTACATCGATTTCTACAAAAGCCGGGTCGGCCTCGCCGGCATGGCGGTGCATGACAGCACCGCCTGCGTCTATCTCGTCCGCCCCGATCTCTTCACGGTTCGCGGAGGACCGGTTCGGGTCGTCTGCGGCGGCATCGCCGATGGTGCGACGATCCAGGCGCCCGACAGCGGCCGCAGGTTCATCGGCACCCCGTGGGATGGCCAGCCGAGCCAGTGGGTCTGCACCGGCGTACGGCCGGACGACGTGCTGGGCGTCATCCGCGCGGCTCTTGTGGATGGCCGTCACGTAATTGCTGTTTAGGCAACAGTTTGCGTGCAAATTTACATGCGGGAAAACGAGGCCATTGGCATTTGGGATCGATTTCCCTATGTGGAACTTTGATTTGATATTCTTCAGAGGACATGGGCGTGACAGCTACATTCGACAAAGTTGCCGACATCATCGCTGAAACCAGCGAAATCGATCGCGAGACGATCACGCCGGAAAGCCACACGATCGATGACCTTGGCATCGACAGTCTCGACTTTCTGGATATCGTCTTCGCGATCGACAAGGAATTCGGTATCAAGATTCCGCTGGAACAGTGGACGCAGGAAGTGAACGAGGGCAAGGTTTCCACCGAGGAATATTTCGTCCTCAAGAACCTTTGCGCCAAGATCGACGAGCTGAGGGCGGCAAAGGGCTGAGCCCGCCGGCAATCCGATGTTGCTCGAATACTTCCAGATGATCGACCGCGTCGAGACGGTCGATCTCGGGGCGAAGCTTCTGAAGGCGCGATCGATCGTACCGGCCGAAAGCCCGGTTTTCGAAGGTCATTTTCCCGGAATGCCGTTGGTGCCGGGGGTTCTTCTGATCGAGACCATGGCGCAGGCCTCCGGCTTTCTCGTGCTTGCCGCGACGGATTTCGCCGCCATGCCGTTCCTGATGTCGGTCGACGGCGCCAAGATGCGCACCTTCGTCGAGCCGAACGCCGCGCTCGACATAGAGGCATTTCTGGAGCATGAGGGGTCCGGTTACGCGGTCACCAAGGCGAAGATATCGAGTGCGGGCAAACGGGTCTGCGATGCGCAGCTCAAGCTGCGCACCATGCCCTTCAGCGAAATCCCCCTGGCGCCGATCGTCCGAAAGCGCGCCGAAGAGGTCGGCCTGATGGACGCGCTCGCCGCAAGGGCATAAAACTCGCCCGTATCCGTGCCGATGGGCAAAGAGGACATGATGAAATCAGACAACGATGTCGTGATTACCGGTATTGGGATCGTCACCTGTCAGGGCGTCGGCAAGGAGCCACATGTGGCGCTCCTCTGCGCCGCGGAAGCGGGTGCGCCCAAGATCGAGACCCAGCGTTTTGCGCCCTATCCCGTCCATCCCATGCCGGAAATCGACTGGTCGGCGCAGATACCGAAGCGCGGCGACCAGCGCCAGATGGAGAACTGGCAGCGGCTCGGTGTGTTTTCCGCCGGCCTCGCCCTCGACGATGCCGGCCTGAAGACCGATCCGGAAGCCTGCGCCTCGATGGACATGATCGTGGCGGCCGGCGGCGGCGAGCGCGACATCAAGGTCGATTCCCTGATCGTCGACGAGGCGCTGAAGCGCAATGACCGCGAGATGCTTCTCAATGAGAAGCTCACGACCGAGCTTCGGCCGACGCTGTTCCTCGCGCAGCTTTCCAATCTCGTCGCCGGCAATATCTCTATCGTCCACAAGGTCACCGGCTCCTCCCGTACGTTCATGGGCGAGGAGGCCGCGGGCATTTCCGCCGTCGAAACGGCGTTTCATCGCATCAAGGCGGGGCAATCGAGCCATAGCCTGGTTGGCGGCGCATTCGTCGCCGAACGTGCCGACATCATCCTGCTGGTCGAGGGTATCCGGGCGCACGCGACCGGCGACTGGCATCCGATCTGGTCGCGGTCGACGGAAAACGGCGGCGGCGTGATCATGGGCTCTGTCGGCGCCTTCCTGGTTCTGGAATCCCGCGCTCACGCGGAAGCGCGCGGCGCGCATATCTACGCAACGATCGATGCGATCGAAGGCGACCGGGGCAATCGCGATGAGGGCAGGCTTGAAAAGCGCCTGGCGCGCCTTGCCGGCCATGCTTCCGGGCTTGGCGGGGACGACACCGTCGTCTTCTCCGGCACGAGCGGCCTTGTCGATCTTGCCGCCCGCGAGAAGGTGGTGCTCGAAAAGGAATTTCCGGGCATGCCGGTCCGCGGCTACGGCGGCGCGACCGGCCATGGCATGGAAGCGCAGTTTCCGCTCGGCCTTGCGCTTGCGGCGCTCAGCCTGGACGGAGCCGCGCGTGTTCCGGCATTCGATACAAGAAACGAAGCGCCGATGACCGGTCCGGCGAAACATGCCGTGGTGACGACCGTCGGCTATACGCGCGGCGAGGGGCTTGCCGTTCTTTCGGCCGCGTGAAGGAGAATTGGATGAGCGACAATCGCTTCAAGGATCATCTCGGCCGCCCGATCGTCGCCGTGACGGGCATGGGGGTCATCACCTCGCTCGGCCAGGGGCTTACGGACAACTGGGCGGCGCTCACGTCCGGCACGTCGGGCATTCACAAGACCACCCGCTTTCCTACCGAAGGACTTTCCACGAGGATCAGCGGCACGGTCGATTTTATCGACGTTCCAGCCGAGAACTCGGTCGAGCGATCGTTCGCCTTCGCGCGCGAAACCACCATCGAGGCGCTTGCACAGGCGGGTCTCTCCGGCGATTTCGACGGACCGCTTTTCCTGGCTGCCCCGCCTGTCGAACCCGAATGGAGCGATCGTTTCGCGCTTGCCGATCGCGCTCCGCCCGCCAGAGCGGAAGGCGATGCCTATGATCGTTTCCTCGCCGCTATGCGGGAGCGTCCGGACCCGGTTTTCCTTGAGGCGGTGCAATTCGGCTCGATCTCCGAACGCCTCGCCGACACGTTCGGCACGCGCGGGCTTCCCGTGACGCTGTCCACCGCCTGCGCCTCCGGTGCGACGGCGATCCAGCTCGGGGTCGAAGCAATCCGACAGGGGCGGACGGACCGTGCGCTGACCGTTGCCACGGATGGCTCCGTCAGCGCCGAGGCGCTGATCCGATTCTCGCTGCTCTCGGCGCTCTCCACCCAGAATGACCCGCCGGAAAAAGCGTCCAAACCGTTCAGCAAGGATCGCGACGGCTTCGTCATCGCCGAAGGTGCCGCGACGCTTGTGCTGGAATCGCTGGAATCGGCGATCGCCCGCGGCGCGAAGATTCTCGGCATCATGAAAGGCTGTGGTGAAAAGGCCGATCATTTCCACCGCACCCGGTCTTCGCCGGATGGCGGCCCGGCAATCGCCACGATCCGGGCCGCACTCCAAGATGCCGGCATGGACGAGGGCGGGATCGGCTATATCAACGCTCATGGAACGTCGACGCCGGAAAACGACAAGATGGAATACGGGGCCATGCTTGCCGTATTCGGGGACAGTCTCAAGGATATTCCGGTTTCGTCGAACAAATCGATGATCGGGCACACGCTGACTGCCGCAGGCGCCGTCGAAGCGGTCTTCTCGTTCCAGACCATGCTCACCGGCACGCTGCCGCCGACCATCAACTACACCAATCCCGATCCTTCGATCGTGCTCGATGTGGTGCCGAACAAGAAGCGGGACGGGCAACCCAGGGCGGTGCTTTCCAACTCCTTCGGCTTCGGCGGGCAGAACGCCAGCCTTGTCATGACCCTGGAACCGGCTTAGAGACAGCGCCATCAATCGTGGCGTCATCCTCGGCCTTGTGCCGAGGATTTGTCAGCGTCAACAAAATGAAGGCCGGCAGATGCTCGGGACAAGGCCGAGGATGACGGCGGATATGCGGAAAGTCCTCGTCGGTCTGTCGCATCTGGAAGGAACTATGAAATCATGCGCGCGCTGCAACTGATCGACGACCGCAAGCTCGAGGCGGTGGATATTCCGGAGCCGGATGCGCCTGGTCCGGGCGAAGTCACCCTCCGGGTCAAGGCTGTCGCGCTCAACCATATCGACGTCTGGGGCTGGCGCGGCATGGCGTTCGCCAAGCGCAAGATGCCGCTGACGATCGGCGCGGAGGCTTCCGGCGTCGTCGAGGCGGTCGGCCCGGGGGTTTCCAGCGTGCTTCCCGGCCAGCTCGTGTCCATCTACGGCGCGCGCACCTGCGGGCTTTGCAAAGCCTGCCGCGAGAAGCGCGACAATCTTTGCGAAAACGTGTCCGGCGTGCATGGTTTCCACCTGGACGGTTTCGCGCAGGAGAAGGCCAACCTGCCGGCGCGGCTTCTGGTGCCGGCTCCTCCGGGCGTCGATGCGGTCGGCGCGGCACTCGCTCCGGTGACGTTCGGCACGGTCGAACATATGCTCTTCGACAATGCCAGGCTTCAGCCCGGCGAGACGATCCTTGTGCATGCCGGTGGCTCCGGAATCGGGACGGCGGCGATCCAGCTCGCCAAGAAGATGGGCTGCATCGTCATCACGACGGTTGGCTCCGACGACAAGATCGAGAAGGCGAAGGCGCTCGGCGCCGATCACGTCATCAACTATCGCACCGATCGTTTCGAGGGCGTTGTCCGCAAGCTCACGAAGAAGAAGGGCGTCGACGTCGTCTTCGAGCATGTCGGCAAGGACACCTGGGCCGGCTCGATGCTGTGCCTGAAGCGCGGCGGTCGGCTCGTCACCTGCGGCTCGACGTCCGGCGTCTCGACCGAGATCAACCTGATGATGCTTTTCCAGCAGCAATTGAAATTGCTCGGTTCGTTCGGCTGCCGCATGGAGAACATGGCGGACGCCATGCAGAAGATGGCGCAGGGCATCGTCCATCCGGTCATCGATACGGAGGTCACGTTCGACGAGATCGACCGCGCGCTCGAGCGCATGGAAGGGCGCCAGATCTTCGGCAAGATCGTGTTGCGCTTGGACTGAGGCCTCTCCGGTGAAGATGTTTCTCATCCGGATCGTGATTGCGCTCAGAAATTTCCAGCAGTGGCTGGTGGCGCAAATCGCATTCGGTTTCCTCAATCTCCTCAAGGTTTTTCCGGCCGACCCGGCGATTCGTTTCGCCGACCGGGCGGCGCGTCATATCGGCCCGAAGCTCGGCCGTCACAAGCTCATGCTCGTCAACCTGCGGAATGCCTATCCTGAAAAGACGGATGAGGAGCTTCAGGAGATCGCCGTTGCGAGTTGGGGGCATATGGGCCGGCTGGCGGCGGAATATGTCTTCCTCGACCGGCTGTTCGACTTCGATCCCGACCGGCAGGAGCCGGGCAGGGTGGAGGTCTCGGGCATCCCGATCTTCGTCGACCTGCGCGACAATCCCCGGCCGTTCATCGTCTTCACCGCGCATACGGGCAATTTCGAGCTGCTGCCGGTCGCCGGCAAGGCGTTTGGCCTGGAGGTGACGGTGATGTTCAGGCCGCCGAACAATCCCTACATCGCCCAGAAGATCTTCGACTTCCGGGCGAGCCGCATGGGCCAGCTCGTTCCGTCGCATGCCGGTTCATCCTTCGCGCTTGCCCGCAGACTTGAAGAGGGCGGCGGCGTCGGGGTTCTGGTCGACCAGAAATTCCGCAAGGGCCTCAAGACCACGTTTTTCGGCAGGCCGGTGCAGACAAATCCCCTGCTTGCCAAGCTTGTCCGGCAATTCGATGCCGAAGTCTATCCGGCACGTTGCATCCGTCTGCCCGATAACCGCTATCGCCTGGAGATAGAGCCCAGGATCGAATTGCCGCGTGACGTGAATGGGAAACTCGACCTTCAGGCAACCGGGCAGGTTCTGAACGACAAGGTGGAAAGCTGGGTGCGTGAATATCCGGAGCAGTGGCTCTGGTATCATGACCGGTGGAAGATCAAGTGGAGCATGTAGCTGCGAATTGCCGCAGATGCGGCCAATTTCATTTGTTGTATCTTCGAATTGCATTGGCGGACCTTCCCCGCTAAGTCATCCGCCATAAATTGGGTCCGATTTTGAGAAAAGAATTAATCTGAATCAGATTGAGTGGCTGAGTGCCTATCTTGGAGAAGAGGCGGCTCTAATCTCCGGCCAAGGCGAGGGGGTATTCTTGGAAGCGTTGATCGATCTGTTCTGGTCCAAATATGCCGAGCTGCATCAGGCGATTGAGCGGAATGACGCACAGGCGACCGCTGCTCTCGACCGCGAGCTCGATCCGCTCATGCTGGCGATTTTCTCCGCCCAGGGCCGGGATGCCGCCAGCATCCAGGCGCAGTTCCGGTTCGCTCTCGACCTCTTGAACGAGGAGGCGGACGACCGTGGCTGCGTGCGCCGCAACGGTCACCTTCTGCGAATGCTTGTCGAACGTTATGTCGCTCCCGAAAGCAGTCTTTCGGCCAATCGCCGGCCTGGGCCGGAGAGCGGCGATACGGCGATCATCGCCGATGCCACGGCGGACGGTTTTCTCGACGATGCGCTCCTCAACCGCATTTCGGACCGTATCGTGGTGATCGCTCCCGGCTACAGGGTTTTCTACACGAACGAAACGAATGCGCGTCGCCTCGACGTGCCGCGGGACGAACTGATCGGCAGGCATTTCGCGGAATTCGTCGGCATCCACCGTTTCCGGAACGAGTTCAAGCCGGGCCTCGACCGTTGCTTCGAAGGCGAGAGCGTCTCGCTCACCTATGCCGACCAGATCGATGGCCAGACCATGGTCATTCGCTGCCGGATGTCGCCCTGTGTTTCGGGTTCGTCGCAGCTCATCGGCGCTTTGCTGGTGATGCAGGAAACCGCCGACCGCCGACGGCGCCCCGCAGCATAACAAGGCTTATCTATCCGACCAGACGGCCAGTTCGTAACCTTCGGGATCGGTGAACTGGAAGCGCCGTCCACCCGGAAAGGAGAAGATCGGTTTGACGATCTTGCCGCCGGCCTTCTCGATCCGCGCCTGAGCGCTCTCCAGATCATCCGCGAAGAGAATGACCAGCGCGCCCCCGCTCGCCGTGATGTCCGTGGATTTCGCAAAACCGCCGGTCAGTCGTCCGTCCTGGAATTCGCAATAGTCCGGGCCGTAGTCGGTGAAGGTCCAGTCGAAAGCCGTGCCGTAGAAGGCCTTGGCTCTTTCTATGTCGCGCACGTTGAATTCGATGTAGTCGATCTTGCGATCCGCGCCTTTGGTTCCCATGGATAACTCCTATCGCTTGTCTTCCAGCAGGCTTTTCAATGCCTTCAGATCCTTGAGGACATGGGCGGCATCGGCTTCGAAAGTCGTGTCGTCAAGATCCGGGCGCCCGAAAAGCGTGAACATGATTTCCGCCCCCTGGCCGTTTGCAACGACACGCAACGGGTTTTCCACCGCAAGACCGTTCTCCATGGTAACCGTGTGGTCGAGAATGCCGAACGGATTCTGCGGCGCGAACCGGATGCGCACCTTGCCGACCGGTCCGCCGTCGCCGATCCAGTCCTCGCCGTCACGGGTGAGACCGGCGGCAAGGCCGGATGCCCAGAGCGCCATGTTCTCCGGTCTGCTTGCGTAGGCATAGACCTCCTGCCATGGCCTTTCGATGCCGATGTGGATGATCCGGGCGGGCATGATCGTCATGGTGTGCTCCTTCCGTTTTCGGGAAGCGTAAGGGCAGGGAAATTGCCGGTCTTGAATGAAACGGACAATCAGCCGGCCAATTGCCAGCGGATATCCTGGGGCGTGAGCGTCGAGAACTCCCTTACGTCGCGGGTCATGTGAGCCTGATCCGCATAACCTGCTTCGAGTGAGAGATGCGCCAGGCTTTGGGTTGCGGAGGCGCGTACAAGCCCCAGGAACCGCTGAAAACGGAGAATGCGTTCAAGCGTCTTCGGCCCATAGCCGAAATGATCATGGCTGTGCCGCCGGAGCGTACGCTGGCCGAAGGTGTAGCGATCCGCAATATGGTTTACCGTCACGGTCTTGAGGGCATCGAAAAGCGCTTCCATCTCATCGACGGGGCCTGCTGCGGATGTGGCCTGTCGGAGCGCCCAGGCATGGAGGAGAGCCAGCTTCCGCTCCAGGGAGGCCTCATCGGCGAGCTGCTGCTCGATTTCGCAGGCATCGGATCTCAGATGCCGCAGGGGCACTGTCTGTCCGGTCAGTTCGCTCAAGGACACGTCCAGCCAGCGCAAGGCGGCGCCCGGCCTGAAACGCAGGCCGAAGATCGTTTCCCCGGGTGCAAGTCTCGGGAAGGCGGCAAAACGATCCGGCCCGACCACGAGCATTTCACCGCCTGCCCATATCAGGCCGGAACATCCGTCCGGCACGATAGCCACCCTGCCAGCGAAACCGCTCGGTACGGTGTGCGACCAGACGCAACGGAAAAGCTTGCCGATCGGTCCGGTCGTGGGCCGTTCGCGATAAATGCCGGCGCGTACCGCCAGCACCGGCATGTCGGTCCTGACATTCGTTTGCATGGACGCTTGTCGCACCGGAAACGGGCGCTTGCAAGGCGATGTCCATGACAGCGGCGGGATCATCCTGGCCAAACCGCCGTGTCATGGAAATTTAATCGTTTAACGTCGCCTCTGCCTTGCCGATTGCCTATATGAATGCGACAACACCCCCGAATCTTCAAATGGAGGCACATCCGTGGAACAGGCAGAAATCGGCCTTATCGGGCTCGGCGTCATGGGCTCTAACCTCTCCCTCAACATTGCCGAAAAGGGTAACAGGATCGCGGTCTTCAACCGCAGCCCGGAAGCGACCCGCAAGTTCTATGCCGAGGCCGGTGAGCTGCAGGGGCAGATCGTTCCCTGCGAGACACTTGAAGAGTTCGTCGCCTCGATCCGCCCGCCGCGCCCGATCATCATCATGATCAAGGCCGGCGACCCCGTCGACCAGCAGATGGAACTCCTGAAGCCGTATCTGTCGGCGGGAGACATCATGATCGATGCGGGCAACGCGAATTTCCGCGATACGATGCGCCGTTTCGACAACCTGAAGGACAGCGGTCTCACCTTCATCGGCATGGGGGTTTCCGGCGGCGAAGAGGGTGCCCGCCACGGCCCGTCGATCATGGTCGGCGGTACCGAGGAGAGCTGGAAGCGGGTCGAGAAGGTGCTCACCTCCATTTCCGCCAAGTTCAACGGCGAGCCCTGCGTTGCGTGGCTGGGTGAAAACGGTGCGGGCCATTTCGTCAAGACCATCCATAACGGCATCGAATATGCCGACATGCAGATGATCGCCGAAATCTACGGCATCCTGCGCGACGGCCTCGGCATGAGTGCGGCCGAGATCGGCAAGGTATTCGGCAGATGGAATACCGGGCGTCTCAATTCCTATCTGATCGAAATCACCGAGAAGGTGCTGAAGGCGACCGACCCGGTTTCCGGCAAGCCCATGGTCGACGTCATCGTCGACAGCGCCGGACAGAAGGGCACCGGCAAGTGGTCGGTCATCGAGGCCCAGACGATGGGGGTCGCCGCAACCGCGATCGAAGCCGCCGTCGCCGGCCGTATCCTGTCCTCGCAGCGCGAGGAGCGCATCGCCGCAGAGAAGATTTTCGGCTTGCCGAAGGTCACGGAAAGGCCGAAGGACGGCATGGCCTTCCTGGCCGACCTGGAAAACGCGCTGCTTGCGGCCAAGATCGGCGCCTATGCGCAAGGCTTTGCGGTCATGGCCGCCGCTTCCGCCGAATACAACTGGAACCTGCCGATGCCGACCATCGCCAAGATCTGGCGCGCGGGCTGCATCATCCGCTCGCAGTTCCTGGATGAGATCACATCCGCGTTCACCAAGGACCCGCATGTGGCGAACCTCATCGTTACGCCGGCCTTCTCGCAGATGGTCAAGGAAACGGACGGTGCGCTGCGTCGCGTGGTTTCGTTTGCCACGCTTTCCGGCCTGCCGGTTCCGGCGCTTTCGTCGGCGCTTTCCTATTTCGACGCCTATCGCCGCGGCCGTGGGACGGCGAACCTCATCCAGGCCCAGCGCGATTTCTTCGGCGCGCACGGCTTCGACCGCCTCGACGGCGTCGACAAGCATCATGGTCCCTGGGGCAGCGGCCTCAACGAGGCGTGAGCGTCTCTTTACCTGCGTCAGTGAAAAGCCCGCCATCGGCGGGCTTTTTTTAATCCTTCGGGGCCATTTTCGACCAGACCGGCTGGGCGATGCTCTGCAGCAGTTCGGGCGCCACGCCATCGATCCGCGCCATCAGGGCCTTTGCAAGCTCGCGCCCGGCCTGGCGGACGTCCTCGTTGACGGTGTAGATTTCCGGCCTGATCCAGTTGAGGAACTCGGCCGACTGTTTCGAGACGAGGTCGACATCGTCGCCGAGCTTCCTGCCCGCCGCTTCGAGACCGGCAACGATCGCGATCGTCGCCGATCCGCTGATCGAGATGATGCCGTCCGGCCGTCCGGCTGAACCCATCAGCCTTTCGGCGTGGGCACGGATTTCGTCCAGCGGCGTTTCGCTCGTCACCCGGCCCATGGGCACTTCCGTGGCTCCGAAATCCGCAAGACCGCGTTCGAAGCCGATGCGGCTGTGGGTGTAGTAGGAGAAACGGCTCAAGGGCGCGAGCAGCGCGATGCGCCTGCGGCCTTTTTCGACCAGCTTCTTCACAGCCTGGTAGACATAGGCTTCGTTGTCGTAGTCGTGATAGGGGTGCACGATGTCCATGTCGGAGCGGCCGTGCGTGGCGAAGGGAAGGTTGCGCTCCGTCATCAGCCGGACCCGCGGGTCCTCGGGTTCTATGCGCGAAATGATCACGCCGTCGGCGGAGCCCGTGTCCAGAATGTAACGCACCGGCACCATCGGGTCCTTCTCGAAGGAATGCGGGGTCACCACGAGGTGATATTGGGTGCCGCCCAACACTTCGGAAATGCCGTGTACCAACTGGCTGGTAAAGCCCATCAGTTCCTCGTCGATACTCAGCACGAGGGCGATGACATTGGTCTTTCCGGTGCGAAGCCGCACGCCTGCGCGGTTCGGCTGGTAGCCGAGCTGGTTGGCGATGAGACGCACACGCTCCTTGGTTTCGGCGCCGATGTCCGGCGCATCCTTCAGCGCCCGCGAGACGGTGGTGATACCGAGACCTGTCATATAGGCGATTGTCTTCAAGGTGGGACGTTCCCGGAAGGTATCGCGCCCCCCAACCGTCCTTGATCTTCCGCTGTCGTCCATTATCTGCCGTCACTGCCCGAGTCAGGTGGTGAGTATAATAGCTCAAACTTGCCTGAAAACGGCGCTGCCTCCCTTTTCTTCTCAACCTCAAACCTAAAACTGTAACGATACAGGTAAAATGTCGAGTGGGATTCTGTGAGGCCTTGCGTTTTCTTGTCCTATGGTTGTGCAACGCAGATGCGAAATGGTTTGTTGCAAGCGCGAACCATGGAAGGGCATATTTCATATGAAATTACGGATATTTTGGCCAATTTCGAATTTTTCCCTGTTTTTCGATCATGATTTGAGAGAGATGAATTCCTCTTTAAATTGTATTTTCTCGTCATCCGAATTTTTTCGGGAAAGACCGGTTGCGTGATTAAAACGATTGGCATACGTTTTTACGGCAACGTTTCAGTGAGGGAGGAGACTCATGAATATTCGCACAATGGCAGCGGTTCTGGCTGCGACGGTCGCGCTGCCGCTCGGCGCCGCCCATGCCACAGATCTCGAAGTCACCCACTGGTGGACATCGGGTGGCGAGGCCGCCGCGGTGGGTGAGCTTGCCAAGGCATTCAATGCGACCGGGAACAAGTGGGTCGACGGTGCGATCGCCGGCTCCGGCAGCACGGCTCGTCCGATCATGATCAGCCGCATTACCGGCGGCGACCCGATGGGCGCCACCCAGTTCAACCATGGCCGGCAGGCAGAGGAGCTCGTTCAGGAGGGCTTGATGCGCGACCTGACCGATGTTGCCGAGAAGGGCAAGTGGAAGGAGGTCATCAGGCCGCTCAGCCTGCTCGATTCCTGCACCATCGGCGGCAAGATCTACTGCGCGCCCATCAATATCCATTCCTGGCAATGGCTCTGGCTTTCGAACGAAGCCTTCAAGAAGGCGGGCGTCGAGGTTCCGAAGAATTGGAACGAGTTCGTCGCAACGGCGCCGGCACTGCAGAAGGCGGGCATCCAGCCTCTGGCGCTGGGTGGCCAGCCCTGGCAGGCAAACGGCCTGTTCGATACCCTGACCATCTCGATCGGCGGCAAGGAACTTTACGAGAAAGTCTACAAGGACAAGGATGCCAAGGTGGCGGGCGGCCCGGAGATGGCCAAGATATTTGCCGCCGCAGCCCAGGCCCGCGACATGGCGAAGGGCAGCAATGTCCAGGACTGGAATCAGGCGACCAACATGGTGCTGACCGGCAAGGCCGGCGGCCAGGTCATGGGTGACTGGGCGCAGGGCGAATTCCAGGTCGCCGGAAAGAAGGCCGGGACCGATTACAGCTGCCTTCCGGGGCTTGGCCTGAACGGGTTCCTGACGACCGGCGGCGACGCCTTCTATTTCCCGCTCTTGAAAGATGGCGAGAAGTCCAAGGCCCAGGACGTGCTTGCCGCGACGATCGTCGATCCGAAGACGCAGGTTGCCTTCAATCTCAAGAAGGGCTCGCTGCCTATCCGCGGCGATGTCGATCTCGCCGCCGCCAACGATTGCATGAAAAAGGGCCTCGACATCCTTGCCAAGGGAAATGTCCTGACCAGCGTCGACCAGCTCGTTTCGGCCGATACGCAGAAGCAGAAGGAGGACCTGATGTCCGAATTCTTCGCCAATGCGTCGATCACGCCCGAAGCCGCGCAGAAGCGTTTCGCAAACATCATCGCTTCGGCTGATTGATTTCCTCCCGAATGCCTCGGCAGCCGGTCCCGTCGCAATGGGGCCGGCACGGCGAGAAACCGATTCAGGAAACGGGTCATTCCCCGAAGAGGAGAGGACAATGGCGGCGCAATCACCGTCCGGTCGGCCAAACCAGCTCTTCCGCAACCTCAATGCGAAGATCGCTTCCATTCCCATGATGCTCGTTGCCCTGGTCATCTTCCTGGGCGGCACCGTCTGGACGGTCTTTTATTCCTTCACCAATTCCAGGCTTCTGCCGCGCCTTTCCTTCGTGGGGCTCGACCAGTACGAACGGCTATGGGCGTCTTCCCGATGGATCATCTCGATCCAGAATCTCGCGATCTACGGCATCCTGTCGTTGATCTTCAGCCTGGTGGTCGGGTTCGTACTCGCGGCCCTGATGGACCAGAAGATCCGGTTCGAGAACACGTTCCGGACGATCTTCCTTTATCCTTTCGCGCTCTCCTTCATCGTCACCGGCCTTGTCTGGCAATGGGTGCTCAATCCCGAATTCGGGATTCAGTCGGTCATCCGTTCGCTGGGGTGGACCTCGTTCGCCTTCGACCCGCTCTACGATCCGGATATCGTCATCTACGGAATTCTGATCGCCGCGCTCTGGCAGGGAACCGGCCTGGTGATGTGCCTGATGCTCGCGGGGTTGCGCGGCATCGACGAGGATATCTGGAAGGCCGCGCGCGTCGACGGAATCCCGATGTGGCAAACCTATCTTCTCATCGTCATCCCGATGATGCGTCCGGTTTTCATCACCACGCTGGTGCTGATCGCAAGCGGCATCGTCAAGGTCTACGACCTCGTGGTGGCGCAGACCAGCGGCGGGCCGGGCAATGCCTCCGAAGTGCCTGCCAAATACGTCTACGACTACATGTTCCAGGCGCAGAATCTCGGACAGGGTTTTGCGGCATCCACGATGATGCTGCTCACCGTCGCGATCATCATCATTCCATGGGCCTATCTCGAGTTCGGAGGGCGCAAGCATGGCTAACATCTCCACACTGAACACGGCGGCCGACATCGACGCGATCTCCTCGCGGCTTGCCCCCGGTCCGAGCGGCCGCAAGCCTCGGCGCGTCCTCTCGCCCCGCAACATCATGCTCTACGGCACGTTGACCATCGCGGCCCTTTATTATCTTCTGCCACTCTATGTGATGGTCGTCACATCGTTCAAGGGCATGCCGGAGGTCCGGCTCGGCAACATCTTTTCCCCGCCGATGGAAGTCACCTTCGAGCCGTGGGTGAAGGCGTGGGCCGAAGCCTGCACGGGTCTGAACTGCGACGGTCTTTCGCGCGGCTTCTGGAACTCGGTGCGCATTCTGGTGCCGTCGGTCGTCGTGTCGATCGCCGTCGCCTCGGTCAGCGGTTATGCGCTCGCCAACTGGCGCTTCAAGGGAGCCGAGCTGTTCTTTTCGATCCTCATCATCGGCGCGTTCATTCCCTATCAGGTGATGATCTACCCGATCGTCATCGTGCTGCGCGAGATCGGCGTCTACGGCACGCTGACGGGACTGATCATCGTGCATACCATTTTCGGCATGCCGATCCTGACGCTCCTCTTTCGCAATTATTTCGCCTCGCTGCCGGTCGAGCTCTTCAAGGCGGCGCGCATCGACGGGGCAGGGTTCTGGCAGATCTATTTCCGGATCATGCTTCCCATGTCGCTGCCGATCTTCGTAGTTGCGATGATCCTGCAGGTCACCGGCATCTGGAACGACTTCCTGTTCGGCGTGGTGTTCACTCGGCCGGAATATTATCCGATGACCGTGCAGCTCAACAACATCGTCAACTCGGTCCAGGGCGTGAAGGAATACAACGTCAACATGGCGGCGACGCTGCTGACGGGCGCGGTTCCACTGATCGTCTATTTCCTGTCCGGCCGGTTATTCGTTCGCGGCATCGCCGCCGGCGCAGTCAAAGGGTAAGCCTGATGCACGACACTGTTTCCATGGCCAAGCAGAACAGCGTTTCCATCCGTGATCTGTCGCTTTCATTCGGTTCCGTGAAGGTTCTCGAAAACCTCAATCTCAACATTCGCGATGGTGAATTCCTGGTGCTGCTGGGGTCGTCCGGCTGCGGCAAGTCCACGTTGCTGAACTGCATTGCCGGGCTTCTGGAGCCGACCGAGGGCCAGATATTCATCAAGGACAGGAACGTCACCTGGGAGGAGCCCAAGGATCGTGGCATCGGCATGGTGTTCCAGTCCTATGCGCTTTACCCGCAGATGACCGTGGAGAAGAACCTTTCCTTCGGCCTGCGCGTCGCGGGCCTTCCGACGGACGAGATCGCCAGGCGGGTTTCGCGGGCCGCAAGCATTCTGCAGATCGAGCCCTTGCTGAAGCGCAAGCCGGCCGAGCTTTCGGGCGGCCAGCGCCAGCGCGTCGCGATCGGCCGTGCGCTGGTGCGCGACGTGGACGTCTTCCTGTTCGACGAACCTCTTTCGAACCTGGATGCCAAGCTGCGCTCGGAGCTGCGTGTGGAAATCAAGCGGCTGCACCAGTCTCTCGAAAACACCATGATCTACGTGACGCATGACCAGATCGAAGCCCTGACGCTTGCGGACCGGATTGCGATCATGAAGAGCGGCGTCATCCAGCAGCTCGACGACCCGACGACGATCTACAACCGGCCGAGGAACCGTTTCGTCGCGGGCTTCATCGGTTCCCCGTCGATGAACTTCCTGAAGGGGGAGCTCGCGGCGGAAGGAGACGGCATCGTGTTCAAGGCCGGCGGCGCCAGCTTCTCGCTGGACGGCTATCAGGTCGGAGAAGCCCTGGCCTCCGGACGGAGGGTCGTGCTCGGCGTGCGGCCGGAGCATATCAGGGTCGACGGCGACATACAGGGGGGCGAAGCTCACGAGGCGGTCGTCGAGATCGAGGAGCCGATGGGGGCCGACAATCTTCTCTGGCTGAAACATGCCGGGCATACGATTTCCGTCCGCGTCGGCGGCGCGCGGCGCTTTGCCGTCGGCGCCAGGGTGCGTATCGGTTTCGACATGACCATGGCATCCCTGTTCGATGCCGAGACCGAGGAGCGGATCTGATGCCCGGCGTCACCTCCGGCCCGGAGGCCGGACCCGGACGCCCGAGGGCGGCCGCATGAGCATGATCGATCTTTCCGGTTCATGGCGGCTTGCATCTGCCGATGGCGCCCATCATGCCGACATCGTCATTCCGGGCGATGTCCATACCGCTCTCAAGGACGCCGGGATCATCGATGACCCGTATTTCGGGCGGAACGAGGAAGCTGTCCAATGGGTTGCGCACGAGGACTGGACGATCGAGCGCCGGTTCATTGTCGATGACCCGGACGGAAGCTGGTATCTCGACGTCACCTATCTCGACACGGTGGCGATCGTCCTCATCAACGACATCCCCGTCCTGTCCGCCGACAACTGCTTCCGGCGCTACCGGCCCGATGTCTCTTCGGCGTTGCAGGCCGGCGAGAACACGATCCGCATCCGCTTTCACTCCAGCATTGCGGAGGGGGCGGCGCGCCAGGCACGCCAGCCGTTCCATGTTCCCTATCAGAAGGGCAATTCGCCGATCCCGAACGGCAACATGCTTCGCAAGCCGCAGTGCCATTTCGGCTGGGATTGGAACATCGCCCTGGCGCCTCTCGGAATCTATGGCGAGATCGCGCTGAGGAAGCTGGAAACCGCCCGTATCGAACATGTCGTCACCAATCAGAGACATGTTGACGGAGCGGTCGACCTCCATGTGACCGTGACGCTCCATGCCGAGGAAACCGGCATCCTGCCGGTTCACCTGTCGCTCGGCGACGAGCGCGTCAGGCTCGATTGCGGCGTGCGGGCAGGCGAAGCGGTGATCACTCACATCTTCCATATCGAAGAGCCGAAGCTCTGGTGGCCGGTTGGGAGCGGCGAACAGGCGTTGTATCGGCTGGAGGTCGAAATTCCGTTCCAGACGGTCGTTCACCAGATCGGGTTGCGCACCGTCGAGCTTCTGACCGATCCGGACGAGGCAGGCAGCCGTTTCGCCTTCCGCATCAACGGCCGAGACATCTTCTGCCGTGGCGCCAACTGGATTCCGGCCGATGCGCTTTTCTCGCGGACGAGTCCCGAGAAGACCCGGGACCTGCTGCTTTCGGCGGTCGATGCCAACATGAACATGATCCGCGTCTGGGGTGGCGGCTTCTACGAGCATGACTGGTTCTACGACCTCTGCGACCAGCTCGGCCTGATGGTTTGGCAGGATTTTCAGTTCGCCTGCAATCTCTATCCCTCGACGCCGGATTTCCTGGAGAATGTCGAGGCGGAAGTGGACTATCAGGTCCGGCGGCTGATTTCGCATCCGTCGATCGTCCTCTGGTGCGGCGACAACGAGCTGGTCGGCGCGTTGAACTGGTTCGAGGAATCGAGAGCGAACCGGGACCGTTATCTCGTTTCCTACGACCGCCTGAACCGGACGGTGGAGCAGGCCCTGAAAAAGGCGGCGCCCGAGGCGGTCTGGTGGCCGTCCAGCCCGGCTTCCGGCTATCTCGACTATGGCGACGCCTGGCATGCCGACGGCTCCGGCGACATGCATTACTGGTCTGTCTGGCACGAGAACAAGCCGTTCGACGACTACCGCTCGGTCCGCCCGCGCTTCTGCTCCGAGTTCGGTTTCCAGTCCTACACGTCGCTTCCGGTCATCGAGACCTATGCAGGCCGGAAGGACATGAATATCGCCTCTCCGGTGATGGAGCTTCACCAGAAGAATGCCGGCGGCAACGAGCGTATCGCGGGCACCATGTTCCGGAATTTCCGCTTTCCGAAGGATTTTGCCAATTTCGTCTATCTAAGCCAGGTCCAGCAGGGGATCGCCATCAGGACGGCGGTCGACTACTGGCGCTCGCTGAAGCCCCATTGCATGGGTACGCTCTACTGGCAGCTCAACGACACATGGCCGGTCGCCTCATGGTCCAGCCTCGATTATGGCGGAAGCTGGAAGGTATTGCATTACCTGGCCCGGCGTTTCTTCCAGCCGGTCGCCGTTTCGGCCATTCCTTCCGGCGATGGCAGGGATATCCGGATTTCTCTGGTCAACGATACGCCAGCCGATGTGACGGCCACCATCGATCTTTCGCTGCTGACGCTGAAGGGCGGACGCAGCCCGCTTCGGCGTATCGAGGCCGTTTGTTCGCCGGACGCGGCGGTAACGGCCGCGGTCGTGCCAGTCTCCTCCGTGCCGAAGGATTGCATCCTCGCCTGGAATTTCACGGCTTCGAACGGCATGGGCGGCGAGGGGCACCATGTGCCCGGCACCTACAAGGCGCTGGAGCTGGAGCCGCCGGGCCTCGAATTCTCGGTGTCACCCACCGGGGATGGCGGGTTCGACATTCTCGTGCGGGCCGGCGGGCTTGCGCTTTTCGTGATGATCGAGAGCGCGACGCCCGGCCGCTATTCCGATAATGCCTTCGATCTGGCGGCCGGCGAAAGCCGCCGCATCACCTTCACGCCTGCCGCGCCTGCCGGCGCGGCTCCCAAGTTCCGAATCTACGATCTCCATTCCTGCCAATCGCCGGATTGAGTTTATTTCCAGGAGGATATGTCCATGACGAAGCTCGGTTTCCAGCTCTATTGCGCGCGCAACTTTCCGCCGCTTTCCGACACCCTGAAATTGGTCGCCCGCGCGGGCTATACCGAGGTCGAGGGTTATGGTGGCATCTATGCCACGCTCGACGAGGCCGCGCTGAAAGCGCTTCGCGTCGATCTCGATGCCAATGGCCTGACCATGCCCACCAGCCATTTCGGCATGGATCTTCTTGAAAAGGAGCCGGAACAGGCGCTTCTGATCGCACGGACGCTCGGCATCGAAGCCATCTATTGCCCTTATCTCATGCCTGACCAGCGTCCGGCCGATGCCGGCGGCTGGTTCGGTTTCGGGCAGCGCCTGCAGCAGGCGGGCAAGCGGTATCAGGATGCCGGCCTTACCTTCGGCTGGCATAATCATGACTTCGAATTCAAGACGCTTGCCGACGGATCGACGCCTCAGGAACAGATCCTGGCCGGTGGTCCCGATCTTTCCTGGGAAGCGGACATTGCATGGATTATCCGCGGCAATGCCGATCCCTTCGCGTGGATCGAACGCTACGGCAATCGCATAACCGCCGTGCATGTGAAGGATATCGCGCCGGCGGGCGAGAATACCGACGAGGACGGCTGGGCGGATGTCGGCCACGGCACCGTACCGTGGAAGGACCTGATGACGGCGCTGCGGAAGACGCCCGCCAGGCACTACGTTCTCGAACACGACAATCCCAAGGATGTGGAGCGGTTGCTCACCCGTTCGATCGCGTCCTTCAAGACCTATTGATCACAAGACAGTCCGGAGTTTTTTCATGCCCAGGGAACTTGGCGTCGGCATCATGGGATGCGGCAATATTTCCACCACCTATTTCCAGCTGGCGCCGCTCTTCAAGGGATTGAAGGTGCTCGCTTGCGCCGACCTTAACGACGACGCGGCGGAGATGCGCGCCAAGGAATACGGCGTCAAGGCGCAGTCGATCGCGGACCTGCTCGACAATGACGAACTCAACGTGATCGTCAACCTGACGATCCCGGCGGCGCATTTCTCCGTCTCGAAGGCGATCCTGGAGGCCGGCAAGCACGTCTACTCGGAAAAACCGCTGACGATCACGCTGGAAGAAGGCAAGGCGTTGCAGGCCCTTGCGAAGGAGAGAGGGCTTGCAGTCGGCTGCGCGCCCGACACGTTCCTCGGCGGCGCGCACCAGCTTGCCCGCAAATATATCGATGACGGCAGCGTCGGCCGCATCACGTCCGGCACCTGCCACGTCATGAGCCCCGGCATGGAGATGTGGCATCCGAACCCCGGCTTCTTCTTCCTGGAAGGCGGCGGGCCGATCCTCGATCTCGGGCCCTATTACATTGCCAATCTCATCAACCTGATCGGTCCGGTAAAGCGGGTTGCGGCGTTGACCTCCATGGCAAGCCCGACCCGCACCGTCACCAGCGAGCCACTCAAGGGGCAGGTGATCCCGGTCGAGACGCCGACCAATATCCACGCGCTTCTCGAATTCGCGAGCGGCGCGACGGTCACGCTTTCGGCAAGCTGGGATGTATGGTCGCATCGCCATGCGAACATGGAGCTCTACGGCACCGAAGGGTCGCTCTTCGTGCCCGATCCGAACTTTTTCGGCGGCACGGTGGAGGCGAGCGGCCGCAACAAGAATATCGAGCCGCTGGAACCGTGGGACCATCCCTTCGGCATCCTCAACCAGGACAGCCCGCAGGGGCCGCGCGCGAACTATCGCACGGCGGGTCTGGCCGACATGGCGATGGCGCTCATCGACGGCCGAGACGCCCGATGCTCGCTGGAGCGTTCGCTGCACGGCGTCGACGTGATGACGTCGATCCTGAAATCCGGGGCCGAGGGCCGGTTCGTGGAGCTTTCCACCACATGTACGCAGCCTGCCGCGCTTGGCATCGAGGAAGCACTGGCGCTTCTGCGGTGATCCGCTATGTGTTTGAAGCGGGCCGTTCGCGCCCGCTTCAATCCACGACAGAGGAGGGCGTCATGTCCTGGCAACCGGCGGCAAACCGCTACGAGACCATGAAATACAACCGCTGCGGCCGCTCGGGGCTCAAGCTGCCGGCGATTTCCCTTGGTCTCTGGCATAATTTCGGGGACGACACGCCGCATGAGCGCAAGGTTGCAATCTGCCGGAAGGCCTTCGATCTCGGAATCACTCATTTCGATCTCGCCAACAATTACGGTCCGCTGCCGGGCAGCGCCGAGACCGCGTTCGGAACGATCCTGCGCGAGGACTTCGGGGGATACCGCGACGAACTGATCGTCTCCTCCAAGGCGGGCTACAACATGTGGCCCGGTCCCTACGGGGAATGGGGCAGCCGCAAATACCTGATCGCATCCTGCGACCAGAGCCTGAAGCGCATGGGCCTCGATTATGTGGATATCTTCTATTCGCACCGCTTCGATCCCGACACCCCTCTCGAAGAGACCTGCGGCGCGCTCGACCATATCGTCCGGTCGGGCAGGGCGCTCTATATCGGTATCTCGTCCTACAATTCCAGGCGGACGCGTGAGGCGGCGGCGATCCTCAAGGAACTCGGAACGCCGATCCTCATTCATCAGCCGAGCTATTCGATGATCAATCGCTGGGTCGAGGAAGACGGCCTGCTCGATACGCTGGAGGAACTCGGCATGGGCTCGATCGTCTTTTCGCCCCTGGCGCAGGGCATGCTGACCTCGAAATATCTCTCCGGCATTCCGGAAGACAGCCGCGCCGCTCAGGGCAAGTCGCTGCGCCGGGCCTTCCTCAACGAGAAGAACATCGCCAATCTCAAGGCGCTCAATGCGATAGCGGAAAGGCGCGGACAGACCCTGGCGCAGATGGCGATTGCCTGGGTGCTGCGTGGCGGCCATGTCACGACCGCGCTGATCGGCGCCAGCCGTCCGGAACAGGTCGAGGATTGCGTCAAGTCGCTCGACAGGCTGGATTTCACGGCCGAGGAACTGGCCGAGATCGATGTCCATGCCCGGGATGCCGACATCAACCTCTGGGCAAAGTCGGCCGAGCGCGCAGGCCCGCAGCGTTAGAGCGCCGTGCGTCCTTTGGGACGCACGGCGCTCTAACCTATTGAATCGACGCATCGTGCTTTCCAAAAATCGATTCCGATTTTCGGGCCGATGCTGTAGCCATCGAGCCCGGCGGGTATTCCCGTTTGTCGCTGGGAGGAGACATGATCCGCGGCCTCGGGGCGAATGACTGGCAGCCGCTCGGTCCCGTGCTCGATGCGAGTGTTTCGGACGAGGGCGGGCGCGGCGAACATGGCTCCTTCACGGGCGCTTTTGCCGGTGTCCTTGCCTTCGATACCTCGGGCCGCGCAAAACCGGCCGATTTCGACAGCTTTATTTATGAAGCTCTAAAATAGTAAATTCGAAATATCAGGAAATTAACGGAATCACATGAATTCATTACGAAAATGTAATTTGGGATTCAGATACGGTTCATCATTGCGGCCCTAGGTTCCGGGCGTGTTCAACACGAGGAGACGTCCAATGAAAAAGCTCTTTGCCATCCTTATTTCCGCAACCGTACTTGCCGCGCCGTTCGCCGCCCAGGCTCAGGACTGGCGTCACGGCCCGGATCGCCATCGCGCTCCGGTCGTCGAGAAGAAGGTGGTGATCAAGAAGACCCGGTGGGTCAAAGGCCACCGCATGACCCATGCCGAACGTCGCCGCATGGCCGAAATCCGGGACTATCGCCGCTATCGCCTGTCGGCTCCGCCGCGCGGCTACCGCTGGGTCCGGGTCGACAATGACTTTCTTATGGTCGGCATCGCGACGGGCGTGATCTCCAGCATCATCGCCGGTCGGTAAGCGAGTCGGCCTGCGGGTGCTGCCTTCAAGCGCCCGCAGGCCTCGCATGAATCGCCGCTATGCGATCGGCGACCGTGCTTTTCTGTGCCGTGCGGCTCACGTTCCCTGCGACAGGCAATTCTTCATCGAACCCGCCAACCCCCGCATGAGCTCGAAATAGAGATCAGGGCCTTCCTTCAGCGTTGCAGCCTCCGGGTCGAGCGTCCCCGAGCGGGCCGATGTTCCTTCCGTCACCACTCTCACCAGTTTCGGTTCGAATTGTGGCTCGGCGAAAACGCATGTCGCCCCAAGCTCGCTCACCTTCTTGTGTATCTGCTTGACGCGTTCGGCGCCCGGCATGGTTTCCGGGCTGACGGTGATCGAACCGGCGACGCTTACGCCATAACGGTGCTCGAAATATTGGTAGGCGTCGTGGAAGACGATGAAAGGCCGGTCCTTGACCGGCTGCAGGGCGGTCTTCAACTCTGCGTCCAGATCATCGATCCGCTTCAGCAGGGCGGCGGCGTTCGCCTGGTAGAGGGCCGCATTGGCAGGGTCCGCCTCGACGAGCGTTTTTTCGATTTCCGCGGCCATCGCCTTGGCATTCATCGGATCGAGCCAGAGATGCGTGTCGAAATCCTCGTGGTGATGGCTATCGTGATCGGCATGGCCGGCCTCGGCATGCTCATGAGCCTCTTCGCCTTCATGTTCGTGATCGTGGGCCTCGAATGCGCCGCCTTCACGGAACGGCAGCTTTTCCAGGCCAGGAGCATCTTCCAGCTCGATCACCGCGGCGGAGGAGGCCAACGCCTCCAGCGGCTTTTCGAGGAAAGCCTCGAAGCCGGGACCAACCCAGAAGATCACGTCCGCCTTTTCGATGGCCGCGGCATCGGACGGCTTGAGCGAAAACGTATGCGGCGAGGCAGCGCCTTCGACGATCAGTTTCGGCTCGCCGACGCCTTTCATGATCGACGCCACCAGGGAGTGGACCGGCTTGATCGAAACCACCACATCCGGCGCGGCGGTACCGGCGCCGACGCTCGTGAAAAATGCGGCAGCGGCGAAAAGGGAAAGAGAGACCGCTTTCATTCTGCGTCCTTGCATTGCATCGTAATGTTATTACATCAATTGCGTAATGCTATAACGTGTGTCATAGCCAGTGACAACAGGGATTCCGGAAAAACATGCTGATGACCAATCGGGCTGTAGCCCTTCCAGGCGAAAGCCAGCTTGTGGCGCTCGACAATGCCGGCATTCGCCGTGACGGGCGCTGGCTGGTGCGCGGCGTGGATTTTTCGATCAGCCGCGGGGAAGTGGTCACGCTGATCGGGCCGAACGGAGCCGGAAAATCCACCACCGCGAAGCTCGCCATCGGCGTCCTGCGCCCGGATGAGGGCGTCGTCACCCGGGCATCGGGCCTGCGCATCGGATATGTCCCGCAAAAACTCGCGATCGACTGGACCATGCCGCTTTCGGTGCGGCGGCTGATGCGGCTTACCGGTTCGCTCGGCGATGCGGAGCTTCTGGCGGCGCTTGAAGCGACGGGCATTCCGCATCTGGTGGATGCCGAGGTGCGGCATCTTTCCGGTGGGGAATTCCAGCGCGCCCTGCTGGCCCGGGCAATTGCCCGCAAGCCGGATCTGATGGTGCTCGACGAGCCGGTGCAAGGGGTCGATTTCGCCGGAGAAAGCGCGCTTTACGATCTCATCCGCTCTATCCGCAAGTCCACCGGCTGCGGTATCCTGATGATCTCCCACGACCTGCATATGGTCATGGCCGGAACAGATACCGTCATCTGCCTCAACGGCCATATCTGCTGCCGGGGTACGCCGGAGGTCGTCAGCCAGAGCGCCGACTACCTGAAGCTCTTCGGCGGCAATTCCCGTTCGCTTGCGGTCTACAGCCATCATCACGACCACACCCATCTGCCGGACGGCAGGGTCATGCACGGTGACGGCTCGATCACCGATCATTGCCACCCCGGCGACGGGCATCACCATGCCGCGGGGACGGATCATCCTGCCGCCCATCACGATCACTCCCGGGAACATCATCCGGACGAGCGTCCTGGGCAGGGGCATCACGGGCACAGCCATGCACATCATGCATCCGGCGCAGGCGAGGGGGACGGTCATGTTCGATGATTTCTTCACCCGCGCGCTTGTCGCCGGCATCGGCGTGGCGCTGACCGCCGGTCCGCTCGGCTGTTTCGTCGTCTGGCGGCGCATGGCCTATTTCGGCGACACGATGGCCCATTCGGCATTGCTCGGTGTGGCCCTGTCGCTCTTTTTCCAGGTCAACCTGCTGGTCTCCGTCTTTGGCGTGGCGGTGGCCGTTTCCCTGCTGCTTCTCGCCCTGCAGCGGCGTCAGTCGCTCTCGGCCGATGCACTGCTTGGCATCCTTTCCCATTCCGCGCTGGCGATCGGGCTGGTGCTGGTCGCCTTCATGACATGGGTGCGCATCGATCTCGTCGCTTTCCTGTTCGGCGACATCCTTGCCGTCACCCGCGCCGACATCGCCCTCATCTGGGCTGGCGGCGTACTGGTGATCGGAGCGCTCATCGCGCTCTGGCGACCGCTGATCGCCTCGACGGTCAGCGAGGACGTGGCGGAAGCTGAAGGCATGAAGCCTGCGCAGGCGAAGCTTCTCTTCATGCTCCTGATGGCGCTGGTGATCGCGATCGCCATGAAGATCGTCGGCATCATGCTGATCACGGCGCTGCTGATCATCCCGGCGGCCACCGCGCGCCGTTTTTCTGCCAGCCCCGAAGTGATGGCCGTGCTCGCTTCGGTGATCGGCGCGCTCGCCGTCATCGGCGGCCTGTTCGGCTCCCTTACCTATGATACGCCGTCGGGACCTTCCATCGTCGTCGCCGCGTTACTACTTTTCATTCTAAGCCTTGTTCCGGCCGCAGGGAAAAACACGGCCGACAGGGCCGGCAGCAAAGGAGTGCGCTGATGAACGCAGTGGCATCGACCCTGACCAGGAACCAGGCGCTCGTCTTCGACGTGCTCACCCGTTCCGACGCGCCGATGAGCGCCTATACGATTCTCGACAAGCTGCGCGACCACGGCTTCCGCGCCCCGCTGCAGGTCTATCGCGCGCTCGACAAGCTCACCGAGTTCGGCATGGTGCACCGGCTGGAGAGCCTCAACGCCTTCGTCGCCTGCGCGCACCGGGAAAGCGAATGCTGCGGAGCGGGCCACGGGCATGGCACGGTGGCGTTCGCGATCTGCGAGAGCTGCGGCCATGTGTTCGAGTTCCATGACCACGAGGTGGACCATCGGCTTGGCGACTGGGCCAAGGGCAAGGGTTTCAAACCAGCCAAGACGACGATCGAGATCCGCGGCCTCTGCAGTGCCTGCGCCGCCTAGAGCGCCGTGCGTCCTTTGGGACGCCACAGTACACGACTCATGCATGAGTTAAGGGCTTGAGTGTTTTCTGGTGGGTCTTTTTGGCCCACGCTTTGGCTGCTGCTTGAGGGACGTTTGTGATCCAGTCTCTGAGCGTATCGAGACCGATGC